>NZ_JBQDYE010000021.1:0-77161 GCF_052044155.1 Salinisphaera sp. SWV1 | reverse complement strand
GCCAGCACCACCCGCGGCGGGCTTGCCGGCCCGGTGGCGCGTCTCGCCGCGGCGTCGGATCGCCCGCGGGCTCACGCCAGGCTTCCCACGACCGTTATACTGGTCGCTGTATTACACCGAAGACGCGTTGCCATGTTCGACTCTCTAAGTGATCGCCTCAATCGCAGTCTCAAGACGCTGTCGGGCCGCGGCCGGCTGACCGAGGACAACATCAAGGCCACCCTGCGCGAAGTGCGCATGGCGTTGCTCGAAGCCGATGTCGCGCTGCCGGTGGTCAAGCAGTTCGTCGAGGACATCCGTGCGCGCGCGGTCGGCTCCGAGGTGATGACCAGCCTCACGCCGGGCCAGGCCCTGGTCAAGATCGTGCGCGACGAGCTCACGAATCTGCTCGGCGAAGCCAACGAGTCGCTCAATCTCAAGACCAGGCCGCCAGCGGTCGTGCTCATGGCCGGCCTGCAGGGCTCGGGCAAGACGACGTCGGTGGGCAAGCTGTCGCGCTATCTCAAGCAGCGCGAGAAGAAATCCGTGCTGGTGGTGTCGGCCGACGTGTATCGGCCGGCGGCCATCGACCAGCTCGAACGCGTGGCCTCGGATGTCGGCGTGGATTTCCATCCCAGTTCGTCGACCGACAAGCCGGTCAAGATCGCGAAATCAGCGCTCGATGCGGCGCGCAAGGGTTTTTACGACGTCCTGATCGTCGATACGGCCGGGCGCCTGGGCATCGACGAAAAGATGATGGCCGAGGTGCGCGCGCTGCACGACACGCTCGACCCGGTCGAGACGCTGTTCGTCGTCGACTCGATGACCGGCCAGGACGCGGCCAACACGGCCAAGGCCTTTGGCGATGCCCTGCCGCTGACCGGCGTGGTGCTGACCAAGGTCGATGGCGACGCCCGTGGCGGGGCGGCGCTGTCGGTGCGCCAGATTACCGGTAAACCGATCAAGTTCCTGGGTACCGGCGAGAAGCTCGACGCACTCGAGCCCTTTCATCCCGACCGCGTGGCCTCGCGCATCCTCGGCATGGGCGACGTGCTGTCGCTGGTCGAGGAAGCCGAGCAGAAGGTCGATAAGGACAAGGCCGAAAAGCTCGCCAGGAAGCTCAAGAAAGGCAAGGGCTTCGACCTCGACGATCTGGCCGATCAGTTGCGCCAGATGCAGGAGATGGGCGGCATCGGCGCGCTGATGGAAAAGATGCCCGGCGGCGCGCAGATGCCCAAGGGCATGGCCGCGGCCGCCGACGAGACCCAGGTCAAGCGCATGCTGGCGATCGTCGACTCCATGACCAAGCAGGAGAAATCCTTTCCGGACGTGATCAAGGCCTCGCGCAAGCGCCGCATCGCGGCCGGCTCCGGCACCCAGGTCCAGGACATCAACCGCCTGCTCAAGCAGCACACGCAGATGCGCAAGATGATGAAGAAAATGAAGGGCGGCGGCATGAAGAAAATGATGCGCGCCATGCAGGGCATGGGCGGTGGCGGCCCCGGTCTGCCGCCGGGCATGGGCGGCATGGGGCGCTGACCCGGTAGTTTTCGGTTGCCGCAGGCTTCCATTTTGCGCGTATTGACGTACAATGCGCGTCCTTCAAACCGCGCGCGGACGAATCCGCCGTGCGCACACGAATTCTCAACGGCGATAAAACGGCTATGGTCAAAATCCGGCTAGCACGCTCGGGCGCGAAGAAGAAGCCCTTCTATCACATCGTGGCCACGCACAAGGCCAACGCACGCGACGGTCGCTACATCGAGCGCCTCGGTTTCTTCAACCCGGTTGCGGTCGGTGGCGAAGTCCCGCTGCGTCTGGATATCGAGCGCATCGAATACTGGAAAGGCCAGGGCGCGCAGCTTTCCGAGCGCGTGACCAATCTGGTCAAGTCCTTCAACCGTCACGGCGAAGGCGAGGCCGCGCCGCGCGTTACGCCGCCCGAGTCCAAGGCCAAGGAAGCCCAGGCGCAGACCGTTCCGGCCGGTGCGACCGGCGACGTGTCGGCCGCGGGTCCGGAAGGCGAAACGGCGTCGCAGGACGGGCAGGCTTCAAGCTAAGTCTTGACCATGGCCGGTACGGCGCCGCATCGCCCTGTCGTACTCGGCCGTGTGAATGGTCTGTTCGGCGTTCGCGGCTGGATCAAGGTTTATTCCTACACCCGCCCGGCCGAGTCGATCCTCGACTACGAGCGTTGGTGGATCGGGCCCGAGGCCGATCGGCGCGGCTACCGGCTGGTCGAGGGGCGGGTGCAGGGCAAGACGCTCGTAGCCCAGCTCGCCGATGCCGACGGTGAAGCGTTGGCCGACCGCGATGCCGCGGTCGAACTGCTCGAGCTCGATATCGCCGTCGATCGTGGTGATATGCCCGATCCCGAACCCGGCGCGTATTACTGGTTCGATCTTGTCGGCCTGAGTGTGGTCACCGTGGACGGTGTTCCGCTCGGGCGCGTGACGGCGATGATGGAAACCGGCGCCAACGATGTGCTGGTGGTCCGCGGTGAGCGCGAGCGCCTGATTCCGCTGGTCGTCGACGAATTCGTCACCGCGGTTGATCTCGATGCCGGGACGATCCGGGTCGATTGGGATCCGGAGTTCTAGCACGCGCCCTGCGAAGGGCGCGGACCCGGCCCTGCTGGGCCTCGACGCCCGCGCCGCCGTGGCCGACTCGAATCCGCGAAGCCCATGCCGCCAGCCGAGTTCCTGCCCATGCGTATCGATGCCATCACGCTGTTTCCCGAATGGCTGCTTGAGATCGAGCGCTACGGTGTGGTCGGGCGCGGGTTGCGCGAAGGTCGTCTTTCGCTGGCGGCCTGGAATCCACGCGACTACACGACCCATCCCACACGGCGCGTCGATGACCGCCCCTACGGCGGGGGGCCGGGCATGGTCATGCAGAGCGCGCCGCTGGTGGCCACGCTCGACGCGGTGGCGCACCGGCGTGGCGACGCGCGGCCGGCGCCGGTGCTGCTCATGTCGCCGCAGGGCGAACGCTTCGATCAGCGCTGGGCGGAACACCTGGCCGAAGGCTCCGGCTTTGTTCTGCTGTGCGGGCGCTATGAAGGCATCGATCAGCGGTTCATCGATCGTTACGTGGATGCGGAAATCTCGGCCGGCGACGTCGTGCTCTCGGGCGGCGAGCTGCCGGCGATGATGATCATCGACGCCGTGGCCCGGCTGGTCGACGGCGTCCTCGGTGACGCGCGTTCGGCGGCCCAGGATTCGTTCGCCGACACCATCCTCGATCATCCGCATTACACCCGGCCGCCCGGCGATGCCGGCGATTCGGTTCCGGACGTGCTGTTATCGGGCGATCATGCGAAAATCGCACGATGGCGAGAGAAGCAGGCTCTCGGCCGGACCTGGCTGCGACGTCCGGACCTGCTCGACGGTATCGAGCTGGACCCGCGCCAGCAGACGCTGTTGGCCGAGTTCATCGGCGAATATGCCGAGCGCACGCCGCGATCATGAAAAACCCCAAATAATTCCGGCCAGGGGTCCCCAAAGCCGCGTTCTTTCCGGTATAATCCGCCGACTTTGAACGCCCACCCACGGCTGACAACCTACGATTTCAGAGGCAGGCCATGAGCAACATCATCGACGAATTGGACGCCGAGCAGCAAAGCGGCAAGAACATCCCGGATTTCTCCGCCGGTGATACCGTGGTTGTCCAGGTGCGCGTGGTCGAAGGCGATCGCGAGCGCCTGCAGGCCTTCGAGGGCGTGGTGATCGCCAAGCGCAACCGTGGCCTGAACTCGGCCTTCACAGTGCGCAAGGTATCGCACGGCGAAGGGGTGGAGCGCGTGTTCCAGACCTTTTCGCCGGGTATCGCCGAGATCAAGGTGCTGCGTCGTGGCGACGTGCGCCGTGCCAAGCTGTACTTCCTGCGCCAGCGCAGCGGCAAGTCGGCGCGTATCCGCGAAAAGCTGTAGCCTCGCCCGCCGTATCCGCGGCCGGTGGAAAAAAGGCGTCTTTCGAGACGCCTTTTTTCGTTCGATTCCGGTACAAGGATTATCCGCGCCGGACCGGTCGAGCCACCGCTATGACGAGGTGTTGCGGTTCGGCAGGATGCGCGACACGCCCACCAGGCGCTGTGACCAGTACCGACCGTGCAGCTTGATCCGGCGCACGCCGCCCCCCTGGGCCGATGGGCCGGGCACGGCGATGACGGCCACGTTCGGGTCGACCACCACGCCCACGGTCATGCGCCCGCGTCCGTCCTTGCTGTCGGTGCGGAAGAAGACGAGGTCGCCGGGTTGGGCCTGCGCCAGCGGGATCGGTTGGCCGGCATTGAGCTGATCGGCGAGACTACGCGGCAGTGCCCGCCCGTTCCGGCGGTACGCGTAGTAGGCGAGGCCGCTGTCGTCGAACTGGCTCGGGCCGGCCATGTGCCGGGCGTAGCGGTCGCCGACCTGTGCCAGCGCGACCGCGGCCACGCTGCGGCGTGCGGGCGTGGTCTGTGCAAGCGTCTGCTGGACACTTTCCGATTGCGGGCCCGCGGTGCAGGCCGACAGTGTGGCCGCACAAACCAGCGCCAGGCCGGCGCCCGCACGGGCGCGAGTGAGAGGGCATCGGTATTTCATGACCGCTCATGATGCCGCAAGCGCGGGCCAGCGGCCAGACGCGCCGTAGCGCGCCGGCGGCCCGCGCCCCGATCAGAGTGCGCGATGGGCGACCTGGCTTTCGACATGGGCTTCGCGCGGGGTTTCATCCGCGAGCAGGGCGTCGAGATACTTCTCGGCGTCGAGTGCGGCCATGCAGCCGGTCCCGGCCGAGGTCACCGCCTGACGATAGACGTGATCCATGACATCGCCGGCCGCAAAGACACCGGGCTTGCTGGTGGCCGTGGCATTGCCCTGAGTACCGCTCTGCACCTTGATGTAACCGCCTTCCATATCCAACTGGTCGACAAAGATATCGGTATTGGGCTTATGGCCGATCGCGATGAAGATGCCATCGACCGACAGTTCCTGTGTTGCGCCGGTTTTCGCGTGGCGGAAACGACCGCCGGTCACGCCCATTTCGTCGCCCAGGACTTCGTCGAGTTCGTGGTCCCAGATGATGCTCACGTTGCCGTTGGCGGCCTTGTCGAACAGCTTGTCGGCCAGGATCTTCTCGCCGCGGAACTTGTCGCGCCGGTGCACGATGGTCACGTGCGCGGCCAGATTCGACAGATACAGGGCTTCCTCGAGCGCGGTGTTGCCGCCGCCGACCACGGCCACGTTCTTGTTGCGATAGAAGAAGCCGTCGCAGGTGGCACAGGCCGAGATGCCACGACCCATGAATTGGCTCTCGGATTCGAGGCCGAGATAGCGAGCGGTCGCCCCGGTGGCGATGATCAACGCATCGCAGGTGTAAACACCCGAGTCGCCCGCCAGCCGGTACGGCGGGGCCGACAGATCGGTGGTGTGGATCTGGTCGTGGATCATGCGCGTGTCGAAGCGCTCGGCGTGCTGTTTCATGCGCGCCATCAGACCGGGGCCCTGCAGGCCCTCGACGTCGCCCGGCCAGTTGTCGACATCCGTGGTGGTCATCAACTGTCCGCCCTGCTCGATGCCGGTGATCATGACCGGTTCCAGATTGGCCCGCGCGGCGTAGATGGCGGCCGTGTAGCCGGCCGGGCCGGAGCCCAGGATGATCAGGCGGTGATGCGTGGCATCGGTGTGGCTCATGATGTCAGATCGGATGTCGGGTGAATGCCGCTAAACTGCGGCACGTATCGGGCGGATTCAAGTCGCGCGGCCCGTGTTGGGTCGCTACACTGGCGGCTCGCGACAGGAATACGAACTGGCTTTACGACCGCGCGCATCGCGTCGGTCTCATGGGAGACGCTGTGGCTGGCAAACCGTCTTTTTTCCGGCGCCTGGTCGGGGGACTCTGGCGCACGCTCGCGCTGATCTATTCGCTGATCTTCCTGTTGATTCTCATCGCGATTCCGGTGTCGATCTACCTGGTCCTGCATCACCCGGCGCCGCCGGTGCCGAGCCAGGCGGTGCTCGTGGTCGATCCGGTGGGCAACCTGGTGGAACAGGAAAGCGGGGTCGGCGGTCTGGTGCAGAGCGCCCTGTCGGATCAGGGTAAGCCCTCGGTGGTGCGGCGTCTGATCACTGCGCTCGACCGCGCCCGGCACGATGACCGGATCAAGGAAGTCCTGCTCAAGCTGGACGATCTGGGCGGTGCCGCACCCGGCCAGTTGCAGGATCTGATTGCCGCCATCGATCGCTTCAAGAAGTCGGGCAAGCCGGTGATCGCCTGGTCCGATGCGTACGACGAAACCCAGTACGAGCTGGCCAGTCATGCCGACAGGATCTACGTCGACCCGCTCGGTTACGTGCTGCTGACGGGCTACGGCGCCTATCGGACCTATTACAAGGACGCGCTCGACAAGCTCGGCGTGACCGTCAACGTGTTTCGCGTCGGCAAGTACAAATCCTACGTGGAGCCCTATACGCGCAACGACATGTCGCCGGCCGCCCGGGCCGACAACCGCAAGTGGATGGACTCGCTTTGGGGTACGTACAAAAAGACGGTGACCGCCGATCGCGGCATCACACCCGCGGATATCGATCAATACATCGCCAACTATGCCTCGAATCTCGTGGCCAACCACGGCAATGCCGCGGCGCTGGCCCGCAAGGCCGGTCTGGTGGATGCGATCAGTACGCTGCACGATTTGCATAAACCGTTGATCGCCAAGGTGGGGCGGGACCCGGCCAGCGGCAGTTTCAATCAGGTGAACCAGGACGATTACCTGGCCGATACCCACGGCCATACGAGCGCGAACGAGTCCAGGCTGGCCGTGGTCACGGTCTCCGGCGATATCGTCAATGGCCAAAGCGTGCCCGGTTCGGCGGGCGGTGAGACCATATCGCGGCTGATCGACACCGCGCGCCGCGACGACCACGTGGCCGGCCTTGTGCTGCGGGTCAATTCGCCGGGCGGTTCGGTGACCGCAGCCGAGCGGATACGGCGCTCGGTAGTGGCGTTCCGTCAGGCTGGCAAGCCGGTGGTGGTGTCCATGGCGGGCATGGCGGCCTCGGGCGGCTACTGGATTTCGATGAATGCCAACCAGATCTGGGCCGAGCCGTCTACGATCACGGGTTCGATCGGTATCTTCGCGATCGTGCCGACGTTCTCCAAGCCACTGAACAAGCTTGGCATTCATACCGACGGCGTGGGCACAACCAGGCTGGCCGGTGCGATGCGGCTGGACAAACCGTTGTCCGAGCCGGTCAAAACGATACTCCAGGCCGGCGTCGAGCGCGGCTACCACCAGTTCATCGGCCACGTGGCGCAGGCACGCGACATGTCGACCGATGCCGTCGACAAGATCGCCCAGGGGCGCGTGTGGAGCGGGGCCGGCGCCAAGCGGATCGGCCTGGTCGATAAACTGGGCGATGTCACCCAGGCGGAGGCGGCCGCGGCGAAGCTCGCCGGACTTAACCCGGCGCATTACAAGCTTCAGTCCATGCAGCCGCCGACGGACTGGCGCGCCGCCGTGCAGCAGTTGCTGAGCAGCCACATCACCGCATCGTTGCTGCCGTCGTGGCTGGCCGCGCCGGCCCATACCGATGCCGTGAATTTCCTGCGCAGCCTGAGCGACCCGCATGGCCTGTATGCGCGCTGCTTCTGCCGGATACAATCCGCCGATACACTCAATGGCGCCGCCAGGGCGCGCAATGCTTTGAAGGCACGTTAGTCTATGGGATTGCTCATCGATGGCCACTGGCACGACCAGTGGTATGACACCGATTCGAACGCCGGCCGTTTCGTTCGCGAGTCCGCCGGCTTTCGCAACTGGATCGATTCGAACGAGAACAGCGCTTTCACGCCGCAGGCCGGGCGGTATCACCTGTACGTGTCCCTGGCCTGCCCGTGGGCCCACCGGGCCTTGATACTGCGCCGGCTGAAAGGCCTCGAGAAGGTGATCGGCCTATCGATCGTCGATCCCTACATGGGTGAATACGGCTGGCAGTTCTCGGATGTAGCGGGCGCCATTCCGGATCCGCTTTACGGACTCGATTACCTGCACCAGCTTTACCAGAAGGCCGCGCCCGACTATACCGGGCGCGTGACCACGCCCACGCTCTGGGATACGGTGCACGAGACCATCGTGTCGAACGAATCGGCCGATATCGTGCGCATGTTCAATTCGGCCTTCGACGCGCTGGCCGAGCACCCGGATCGCGACTACTATCCCGAAGCGCTGCGGGCCGAGATCGACGCGGTCAACGAACGGGTCTATCACGACGTCAACAACGGTGTGTACAAGGCCGGGTTCGCGACCACGCAGGCTGCGTACGAACAGGCGTTTGACGCGGTCTTCGAGACGCTGGACTGGCTCGACACGCGTCTGGGCGGACAGCGCTATCTGGTGGGCGGGCAAGTAACCGAGGCCGACTGGCGCCTGTTCGTCACGCTCGTGCGTTTCGATGCCGTCTACTACAGTCATTTCAAGTGCAACCGTCAGCGGATCGCGGACTATCCGCATCTGGCCGGCTATCTGCGCGAGTTGTACCAGGTTCCGGGCGTCGCGGACACCGTGAACATGCAGCACATCAAACAGCACTACTACCGCAGCCATCCGGGTATCAATCCGACAGGTATCGTCCCGGTGGGCCCGGCGCTGGATTTCGAGGCACCGCCCGAGCGTGGCCATCTGCCCTAGGGGCCTGGGGCCCCGGGATCACATCCGGCGGCTACGGGCCCGCGCCTGTTCCAGCATACTCTGGAGCGTCACGGGCTGGTTGGTGAATATCCAGGGGATGCCACGGCCGATTTCGCGTTCGAGCAGGCCGCGCCGGCTGACGAAGCCGCTGCCGATCAGGCGGTCGTGTCGTTGGCTGTCACGAATGTCGGTGCGTCGAATGAACAGATACGGACCGGCGATCCCGCCGCAGTCGTGCCGGCGGCTCCAGGCGCGAATCGCCCGCCAGTTGCTTTTGGCCACCGGTACGCGTGCATTGGCCGGCAGCTCCGCCACCGCGTCGAACAGGGCGGGGTCGAGCGCGAGGACGTGATAATCGTCGCCGGCCGTGAGTCCGGCAAGGTGTTCGCGCATTCGGGTTTCGGCCCGGGTCGAGCCGCGCGTCTTCAATTCGATCATCAGATGGGTCCGATCGCCATAGCGCTCGACGATCTCGGCAAGATGCGGCAGCTCGGGGGCACAAGCGCGCAGCGCGGGCCAGGTGAGTACGTCGATGCGCTCGGGACGCCCGAATACACGCGACAGATCGGCATCATGCACGACCACGGGTTCGTCGTCGGCGGTATAGCGGACATCGAACTCGATCGCACCGACGCCGGCCTGCACCGCGAGATCGAAGGCAGCGAGCGTATTTTCCTTGATGTGCACGCCGTCACGCGCCCCGCGATGGGCGACGATCATGCTGCGTTCGAGCTGCGCGCGCGCCGGACGACGGCGCGGCCAGGCCGCCAGGACGGCCTCGATCAGCCAGAGGAGGTAATGTTCGACGAAATGCTGCAACACGGTCTGTACGAACGGGTCGACGCGCGATTATAACGGCTTGCCGCCGGATGCAGCGTGGCCAGGCGTGCTCGTTATGCCTATCCTCAGTGGTTGGTACATCGACAGGCGACTCATGAAACAAGCCACGCGTCTCGTTCACGCCGGGCGTCGGCCCGCCGCGCACTACGGCATGGTCAACACGCCCGTTTATCACGCATCCACGGTGTTGTTCGACAACCTGGCCGCGTTCGATGCCTCGCAGGCCGACCCGTTCGCGGGTGTGCACTATGGCCGACTGGGTACGCCCACGCAGTTCGCGTTCGAACAGGCCGTGGCCGAGCTCGAGGGGGCGCACGGCGCCGTGAGCACATGCTCCGGCCTGGCGGCGATCGCGACTGCGCTGCTTTCGGTGGTGGCGGCCGGCGATCATCTGCTCGTGGCCGATAACGTCTATGGTCCGACGCGCAAGCTTTGCGACGGCCTGCTCGCCCGGCTCGGCATCGAAACCGAGTACGTGGATCCGTTGATTTCGGCCGAAGCGCTGGCCGCATGCTTTCGCGACAACACGCGCGCGCTGTTTGTCGAAGCGCCCGGTTCGCTGACCTTCGAGATTTCGGACGTACCGGCGCTCGCGGCCGTGGCGCGCGCGCGGGGTGCCTGCGTGATTGCCGACAATACCTGGGGCACGCCGATCTATTTCGATGCCTTCGCCCACGGTATCGACCTGTCGGTGCACGCGGCGACGAAATACATCGTCGGTCACTCGGATGCCATGCTCGGCGTCGTGAATTGCCGCGATGCCGAGTATTACCGGGCGGTGCGGCATACCTCCATCGCGCTCGGCTACTGTGCCGGCCCGGACGATGTCTATCTCGGCGCGCGCGGGCTGCGCACACTCGGCCAGCGTTTGCCGGTCCACGAAGCCAACGGTCTGGTGCTGGCGAACTGGCTCGCCGAGCAGCCGGCGGTGGCCCGCGTGCTGCATCCGGCCCGGGCCGATCATCCGCAGCACCACCTCTGGCAACGCGATTTCACCGGTGCCTGCGGGCTGTTCGCGATCGAGCTGATACCGGCGGACCGTCAGCGGCTGGCCGCGCTCATCGACGGGCTGGCTTATTACGGTCTGGGGGCATCCTGGGGCGGTTACGAAAGCCTTGTGTTGCCGGTGACGCCGGCCGCCTCGCGCACGGCCACGCACTGGCAGGCGCCGGGCCCGCTGCTGCGCATCCACGCCGGGCTCGAGGACATCGCCGATCTCATCGACGATATGGCAGCGGGGCTGGCGCGTTACACCGCCGCCTGAGCGGGCGCGGCAGGCCAAGGCGGCCGGCGCGCGGCGATCACTCGGCCGTGGTGCCCAGGCGCGGCGGCACGTGGCGGTTGTCACCAGGCCAGACGCAGCCCGGCAAAGATATGGCGGTGCGTCGGCGGGTAGAAGTTGCGGAAACCGGGCCGCCTGATATCGGCCTCGGTATGAACACTCGCGCCACGCGTGACGTAATGATGGCGGTCGAACCAGGGTTTGGAATAACCGTCGTAGGGAAACGCCCTGAAGCCGGGATACGGCTTGAATGCGCTGTCGCACCATTCCCAGACCTGGCCGGTCGCATCGAGCGGTACCGTGCGCGCGGCGGCTTCCCACTCGTGCTCGGCGGGCAGGCGGGCGCCGGCATGGCGTGCGAATGCCCGCGCTTCGTACCAGCCGATGCCGTGTACCGGCGCGTCGCCGATGGGCTGGCTCCCATCGTGTCCGGCAATGCGCCAGCCGTCGTCCGCGGCGCGCCAGTGCTGGGGATGATCGATGCCCGCGGTGCAGCGCCAGCGCCACCCGTCGTCGTCCCAGAGCTCGTGGCGATCGTAGCCGCCGTCCTGCATGAAGCCCAGCCACTCGGCGTTGCTTACCGGGCGGCTGGCGATGTCGAAAGCCGCGATCTCGCGTTCGTGGACCGGTTTTTCGTTGTCGTAGGCGGCGACGCCGGGCGTGCCCAGGCGGAGTCGTTGTGCGGGCACCGGCACACGCCGGTCGCGTGCCGGTGCCGCGGTCCGCAGCGTCGCCGTGTCCAGGCCCGCTTCGAGATCGAGCTGGGCGGCGGCCAGGCGCATGGTTTCCAGGTGCTGGGCGTAGTGCTGGCGCAGAAAGGCCTGCAGATAGCCCTGTTGTAACAATTCATGGCCGGACTCGGCGGCGCGTTGCCAGTAATGGTCGTTCACGATGGTGACTTCATCGGTCCATTCGCGCATGGCGCGCGGTCCGGGCAGGCGTGCCCCCCGTGTGTGCTTGGCGCATTCCTCGGGGAAATACAGCCCGCACCAAGGCGTGGTGATCGAACGATCCCCGAATATATGCTCGGCCAACCAGTAATTCTCCGCGAAAAACACATGGCCCACGTGCCACAGCAGCGGGCTGAGGTCGGGGTGAGGCTGGCGCCGCAGCGTCGCCTCGTCGCGGCCCTCCAGCATGGCCTGCGATGCGCGCCGCAGTGCGGCCAGACGCGAGCAGGGTTGCGCAGTCATGATGCGAGTCCGTTCAGCAAGTCAGGGCCCGAGCGTAACAACGTGTTCCGGAACGACAGCTTGCCAGCCGGCATCGTCGTCGAAAGCTTCGGAGGCGATCACGCTGCCACCGTGCCATGCGCGATGGACATACAGCGATGGCGCGGCGGTGTTGAATGCGCTGCGTACGGCGACGATCTCCCGGCCGTCGGTTAAAATCATGTTGAGAAGCGCTTTCAGTTCCCCGTGCCCGTCTAGCCATTCGTGAACCCGGCGCAACGCCTGTGCCAGGCGCTCGGCCAGCGCCCCGTTCTGCTGGCGTACCAGGGCAAACAGGTATTCTGAATCGGTGTTCCCATTGATGGTCTGTTCAATGGCCGGCGCGAGTTCCGCGCGCACCCGCGCGCGCAGAGTGGCGGCGAAGTTCTGGATATAGCCGTTGTGGGCGAACAGGAGGCCGTCGCCGGCAAAGGGCTGGGTATTGGCGTGATCGGTGCCGAGGCCCGGCGTGGCGCTTCTGACGTTGCCCACCCATGCCCCCCGGCGCAGACTGCGCGCCAGTGCATCGACGTTGCCATCGGCCCAGATCGGCAACGTATGCCGGTAGACCGCGGGCTGGCCGTCATCGGCATACCAACCGACCCCCCAGCCGTCGGCATTGACGGTGGCGCTGGCCATCTCGCGTGCGTCCCACGACTGACGCGCCAGGCTATGCGGCGTGGCGTCGAGGAATTGGCGCAGCGAACAGGGCGGGCCGAGATAGGCGGCGATTCGGCACATGGCAGCGGCAACGGTGGATGGGTCGACCCATGATAACTTCGAAGCCTGCCATTACATCGCCTGTTTCATGAGTCGAGATGTTCTGTCCACGCGGCTGGTCCATCACCGCGTGGCGCCCCTGCGTCGCATGCCCGGTCTGGCCGAGGATGCCCGGGCAGGGTTGATGGAGCGGCCGCGCTGGCTGCCGCCGAAGTATTTCTACGACGCGCGCGGTTCGCAGCTGTTCGAGGCGATCTGCGACACCCCCGAGTATTACCCGACGCGCGCCGAAGCCGCGTTGCTCGCGGCCGAGTCCCGGCGCGTGATCGAGCGCATGCGGCCGGCGCATATCATCGAGCTCGGCAGTGGCAGCGCGCGCAAGACGCGATGCCTGCTCGCCGCGTGCGATGCGCTGGGCGTGCACCCGTGTTACTGGCCGTTCGAGGTCAGCACGCAGATCATGATCGACTCGGCCGAGCAGTTGATCGGGGACTATGAATGGCTGCATGTCGAGGCCATGAGCGGCGATTACACCGCCGGGCTGGCCCACCTGCCGTTACCGGCCGATGCGGCGCGGCGTCTGTTCGTGTTTCTCGGCGGCACACTCGGCAACTTCGAGCCGGCCCAGGCGGATGCGTTCCTGGCCGAGATCGTCGCGCTGATGGGCCCGGGTGACGCGCTGCTGATCGGCCTGGATCGGGTCAAGGACGTCGCCGTGCTCGAGGCGGCGTACGACGATGCCGCCGGTTACACGGCCGCGTTCAACAAGAACGTGCTCAACGTCCTCAACCGGACGCTGGGCGGTGATATATCGCTGGATCTCTATCGGCACCAGGCCGTGTTCAACCGGCCGTTGTCGCGGATCGAGATGCGGCTGATCGCCGAACGGCCGCACCGGGTGCATCTGCAGGCGCTCGGCCGGCGCTTCGACATGGCTGCCGGGGAGTCGATTCTCACTGAAATCAGCCGCAAGTTCTCGCGCGACGACATCGCGTCCCTGCTGGCGCGTGCCGGGCTGCGCGAGGCGGAACACTTCGAGTACGGCGCGGGCGATTACTCGCTGGTGCTGGCGGTGCCCGGCGCCTGATCCGGCGCCGCCAGGCGGCCCGGCGCGGGCCTCGAGATGTCCCGGCCGGGCGGCGTGCGCGTTACGCGACGTCGAGCAATTTGAGCAGCAGTGCCGTCTGGGCATGCAGGCGGTTTTCTGCCTCGTCCCAGACCACGCTGGCGGGCCCGTCGATTACTTCGGCGCTGACTTCCTCACCGCGGTGAGCCGGCAGGCAATGCATGAACAGGGCATCATCCGCGGCCCAGCTCATGAGCGCGCGATTGACCTGATAGTTGGCGAAGTCCGCGAGGCGGGTTTCGCGATCGTCCTCATCGCCCATGCTGGCCCAGACATCCGTGACCACGAGATTGGCGCCGTCCACCGCTTCCTGGGCCTGTTCGCACACGGTTACCGCCGCGCCCGCGTCACGCAGCATGAGTGCGTCCGGACGATAGCCTTCGGGGGCCGCGATGCGCAGCGAGAAACCCATCAGGCGGGCGGCGTTGATATACGAGTGGCACATGTTGTTGCCATCGCCGATCCAGGCCACCTTCGCGCCGCGGATCGAGCCGCGATGCTCGACGTAGGTCTGCAGGTCGGCCAGCAATTGACAGGGATGCAGGCGATCGGTCAGGCCGTTGATCACCGGGGCCTTGGAATAGGCGGCGAACTGTTCCAGCACCGCATGTGAGTGGTTGCGGATCATGATGGCGTCGCACATGCCCGACAGCACGCGTGCGGTGTCCTCCACCGGTTCGCCGCGCCCGATCTGGGTATCGCCCGGCGACAGGAAGATGGCGTGGCCGCCGAGCCGTGTCATGGCCGCCTCGAACGAAACGCGGGTGCGGGTGGAGGCCTTTTCGAACACCATCGCCAGACTCTTGCCGATCAGCGGGCGGTCGGACGGCGCGCGGCGCTTGCGCTCGATGGCGCGTTCGATCAGATCTTCGATACCGGCAGTGCCCAGATCGTCCAGGCTGAGGAAATGTCGCGAACTCATGAATGAATGGGGATCGTGGATGAATGGAAAGCCAAAGCATCATGCACGCCGCGCGGGCGCGCGCGCCCTGATACTTTCGGCGGGCAGACGCGCAATCCTCCAATAAAAAGGACCCCGCCGCAATGCGACGGGGCCCCGAGTCGGGCTTGGCGCCGAGCGTGCTTAGCTGGCCGCCTCGAACTTCTTGGCGATGCCGTCCCAGTCGACGACGTTCCACCAGGCTTCCACGTACTCCGGCTTGCGGTTCTGGTACTTCAGGTAGAAGGCATGCTCCCACACGTCCAGACCCATGATCGGCTTACCGGATTCCGCAACCACGTCCATGATCGGGTTGTCCTGGTTGGGCGTCGGCACGATCTTGAGCTGATCGCCGCCGGCCGGGACCAGCCACACGAAGCCGGAACCGAACAGTCCGGTCGCCTCGCCGGTGAACTTCTCCTTGAAGTCATCGAACGAACCGAAGCTCTTGTCGATCGCCTCGGCCAGTTTGCCGGTTGGCTTGCCGCCGCCGTTGGGCGACATCGTTTCCCAGAAGATGATGTGGTTGAGATAACCACCGCCCTGGTTGCGTACGGCGGCACCGTGCTGGCCCGCGTTGGCCAGGATCGTCTCCAGATCCTGGTCCGCCAGCGGCGTGCCATCGATGGCTTTCTGGAACTTGGTCAGATAAGCATTGTGGTGCTTGTCGTGATGGATCTCCATGGTGCGCCCGTCGATGTAGGGCTCGAGCGCATCATAATCGTAGGGCAGATCGGGCAGTTCAAATGCCATGACGGTGTCCTTGTTGTCATGAATGAATCAACGTCACTCCCTTATATAAGGATTACGCCTTGTATTTCAAAGGCGGCGCGCGCCCCGGGCGCGCACACGCCGACCGTACGGGCGATCGGGCCGCAGGCCGGGTCTCGGTTGCGCCCTCGGCGCGGTACGCGGCGCGCGCCGCGGATCGGGGTCGCACGGTCTTGATCGGAAGCCGTTTACACCCCAGTTATACTACATTCACATCTAACCCGACATCGAGGTAGGGCCAATGAGCGCGAAAGCTATGGAAGTCATCAAGCAGGAAGTCGAGGGCAACCCGATCGTGCTTTACATGAAGGGGACGCCGGACTTTCCGCAATGTGGCTTCTCGGCGCGCAGCGCCGAGGCAATCAAGGCCTGCGGCGTGCCGTTCAAGGCCGTCAACGTATTCGACGACGAACAGATCTATCGCCAGGGCGTGAAGGTGTACTCGAACTGGCCGACGATCCCGCAGCTGTTCGTCAACGGCGAACTGGTCGGCGGTTCGGATATCGTGATGGACCTGTTCCAGTCCGGCGAACTGAAGCCGATGCTGGAAAAAGCCGCGACCCAGGAATCGGCCGGCGGTTGATCCGCAGCCTTCCACGCCGCCGCCGCCGGGCTTCGACGCCCGGCGGCGGCGGCGGCGATTCGGTGTGCACAGGGCGAGCGCTCGGTCGGGCTGCGGAGCCGTTGACGCCGCTCACGACGAGGACGGTTCATGACGACGGGCGCGGATAACCCTCATATCGGCATTATTCTGATCGGCGACGAGTTGCTCTCGGGCAAGCGCCAGGACAAGCACATGCCCGCCGTCATCGAGATGCTGCACGAGCGCGGGCTCGAACTGGCCTGGGCGCGCCTGGTGGGCGACGATGCGACGCTTCTCGAGCGTACGCTGGCCGAGACCATGGGCGCCGACGATATCGTTTTCAGCTTTGGCGGCATCGGCGCCACGCCCGACGACCGTACCCGGCAGTGCGCCGCGCGTGCGGCCGGTCGCGCGCTCGAAATCAACGCGGCGGGCCGCGACATACTCGAGACAAGGTTCGGTAACGAGGCCTACCCGAACCGTATCCACATGGTCGAATGGCCAGCCGGGTCCGAAGTGATTCCGAACCCGATCAACCAGGTGCCCGGCTTCAGCCTGGGCGATCATCATTTCGTGCCCGGTTTTCCGCGCATGGCGTGGCCGATGGTGGCCTGGGTGCTGGATACGCATTACGCCCATCTGCACGATGCCGAGCGCGATGTTGAATATCTGGTCGAAGTGTTCGATACGCCCGAAAGCGCGCTGATCGATCTCATGCAGGCGGTGATGGATGCGCATCCGGCGGTTCGTGTGGCCTGTCTGCCCGCCGCCGACGGCCGGCGCCGGATCGAATTCGGCGTTCGCGGCCGGCCGGCACCGGCCGCCGCGGCGTTCGATGCCCTGGTTGCGGCATTGAATGAATCGGCTATTCCAACGGGCGCCTGTACCTCGCGCTAGGGTTTAGGTAGTCTTGCCCGGAAGCTAGATCTTTGAGCTCGCAGTAAAAACGATGAACGCGACAGGGGGTCGTCGCTGCGGGCAAAGGGGGGGACTTGGACGGTAGCCGTCGCCTGCGCCTGTTGAGCCTGTCGCGCGTTTTGCGCAGCCGGGTTACGCGCACGGCTTATTATGGGTTGGCGATCGCCGTCATCGCCATCCTCGTTGCCACCGTGGCCAACGCCTTCATACAGGAGGGCGGGGCCACGATCGGCAAGCTCTGGAACGCCCAGCTGAACAATCCGACGTTGTGGTTACTGGACGCCATGCCGTTCGTGTTCCTGCTGTGGGGCCAGTATGTCGGGCTGGTGGTATCGACCGAAGCCAGTGCCATGGTGCTCGACGAGACCGAAACCCTGCGCGGCGACAATGCGGCACTCGCGGCCGAGGCGCAGCGCTCGCAGCGCATCGATTCGCTCACCGGGCTGATTAATCGCAGCCACTTCGTCGACAGCCTTCAAGCCGGTATCGAGTCGGCCTATCTGAATGCGACACGGGTCGGCGTGATCGTGCTCGACCTGGACGGCTTCTCCGAGATCAATGAACACTACGGACAGGCAAACGGCGACCGCGTACTGATCGCGGTGGCCCGTCGTCTGGAGCGGGTGGTGCCGGAATCCGCGACACTGAGCCGGCTGAACGCCGATCGATTCGGCGTGGCGATCATGGCGCTGGCGTCGCTGTGCGAGCTCGAGCGGGTGGCCGAGCGAATCAGGGATGCCATCATCCCGCCGTGTCCGCTCGACGGCATGTCGCTGCAACTCGCGGCGAGCGCGGGCGGCGCGTACTACCCCGATAATGCCATCGACGCCTATGGTTTGATCGACGCGGCCAGCCAGACGATGTATGAAGTCAAATCGCGCGGCGGTGACTTCAGCATGGCCTGTTCGACACGCAGGGTGGACGGTGTGGCCATGCATTCGTTGTCGGCGGAACTGCGCCGCGCGATTGACGACGACGAACTGGTTCTGTATCTCCAGCCGCTGGTGGACGCTTCGACGTCCGAAGTCTATGGCGCCGAGGCGCTTGTCCGATGGCAACATCCGCGCCGCGGCCTGATCATGCCGGGCGATTTCATTCCGCGCGCCGAACGCAGCGGATTGATAAATGACCTCACGCTCTGGGTGTTGCGCCGCGCGGTCAAGTATGCCGGGGTGTTGCGCCGGGATGGTCGCGATCTGCGCATCTCGATCAACGTATCGGCACGCTCGATTCTACGGCCGGATTTCGCCGACACCCTGGAAACGTTGCTGGCGGTCCAGGGGCTGCCCGGGGCGGCGCTGACGCTCGAACTGACCGAGGATACGCTCATGGCCGACCAGGCCCGGACGCTGGAGGTCATGACGCGATTGGCGGGTGGCGGCGTACAGGTATCGATCGACGATTTCGGCACGGGCTATTCGCAGCTGTCCTATCTCAAGCGCCTGCCGGTCGCGGAGATCAAGATCGATCGCTCGTTCGTGCAGGACATGCTCGAGTCGGATACGGATCTGTCGATCGTGTCGGCCACCATCGGACTGGCGCATGCCCTGAATCTGCGGGCCGTGGGCGAGGGCGTGGAGTCGGCCGGCCAGCTCGATCGCCTGCAAGAACTGGGCTGCGACCTCACCCAGGGTTTTTACATCGGGCGGCCCATGCCCCTGGAACAGTTCCAGCAGTGGCTGAGCGACTGGGACCATAAACACGCTTGACGAGGTGCAAGGCTCGCACGCGGACCGACCCGCGATTGCTCGCGCAGCTGAAGCCGCAGCGCCTTGATGCTGCGGGTGGTTGGCGCTGATTTGCGTGCATTGGCGGACAAATGCCCCGGCTCATTCCGGCCGCTGCGTGGGCGACATCATCAACAAGATACTTGCATAGCGGCGAGCGGTGCCATGGGGCGGCGCTCGTGGCGCCGGCGTTTCGTGACGCGCGGCCGGCGGGGTCGCGCGTCGCCCCAGCGGAACCGGCGCTCAGCCGAGTTCGAACACCTGGCCGAATTGCGGCGCGACGAAGGCATCGTCGTCGACGCCGTGGCGCTGCCGCGCCGCCGCCAGGTCGTGAGCCGGTTGCTCACGGCCTTCGTCGGTGAGCTTGAACGTCGCAAAATGAATACCCATGGAGCGTCGGGCCGCGAGGTCGCGATGGGCTTGCACGGCATCGTCGGGATTCATGTGCTGGCGGCGCATCAAATCGCGCGGCTCATAGGCGCCGATCGGCAACAAGGCCAGATCGGGTATGCCCAGACGCTCGCGGATCCAGCGGAAATGCGGACCGTATCCGGTATCGCCCGCGAAATACAGGCGTCGTTCCGGGGTCTCGATCCAGAAGCCCGCCCACAGGCTGCGGTTGCGGTCGAACAGCCCCCGGCGCGACCAGTGCTGTGCCGGTACCGCGGTGATCGACAGAGCCTCGGCGGTCGGTCGCGCGCTGTGCCACCAATCCAGCGTCACGATCCGGCGGCTGCCCCGGCGGGCGAACCATGCATCGAGGCCGAGGCCGGCGACGAAAACCGGATCATCCCGACGAACCAGGGCGGCGATGGTGGCGCGGTCCAGGTGGTCGTAATGGGCATGGCTGATCAGCACCAGATCGATCGGCGGCAGATGCTGCCAGTCGATGGCCGGCGGCGTATGGCGACGCACGCCGATACCCGGTAGCGGGCCGACGCGCGCGGCATACACCGGATCGGTGATCAGGTTCAGGCCATCGATCTGGATGAGCACGCAGGCATGCCCGATCCAGGTCACACGCGGCGCATGTGAGCGCCGCGGCGGTATGTTCGGATTGTCTTTGTTCGCCGCATCGGGCGCGGCCGGCGGCCAGCCGGGGCCGCGTGGCCGCAACAGCCAGCGCCACAGGCCGAAGCGACTGGTCTGGCCGTGATCGTGCCAGGGGTTGGAGAAGCGTCGCCCGTCGAAGTTCGCGCCCGGGCGGGGCGGTCCGAACGATGCACTCAAGAGCCGCTGTCCACCGGCGTGTCCATTGCGTTGCCCCAGTCCGACCACGCGCCCGGATAGCCGCGCACGCGCGTGTAGCCGAGGGCCTTGAGCACCAGATAGGCGTACGACGAACGCACGTGGGTCTGGCAGTAGGTGGTCACCTCGTTCGATGCGTCGATATCGCGATCGGCAAGCATACGACGGACCTCGGCCAGATCCCGTAGTTGCCCGTGCTCGTTCTTCAGCCGGTTCCAGTCGAGATTCACCGCGCCGGGGATGTGGCCGCCGCGGGCGCTGCGGACGTCGTCACCGACAAACTCGGCTTCGCTGCGGACATCGAGAAAACGCACGTCGGCGGCATCGAGATGCTGACGGATCCACGCCCTGTCGGCGATGGCCTGCGTGCGGCGTGCAATACGGAAGTCGCCGGCCCCGGCCGCAGGCGCGCCGGACTCGAGCGCAAACGAGGCCGCCTGCCAGGCGGCCAGGCCGCCGTCCAGAAGGCTGAATGCGTCGTGGCCGGCCACGTCGAGCGTGTAGAGCAGACGCGCGGCCTGGCCGTCGCCGGCGCGGTCGTAGGCCACGATATGCGCGTCGTGACGCAGACCGGCCGCCGACAGCGTTCGCCCCAGCGTGTGGTCGTCGGGAATCAGGCCGCCGGTGTCCCCGTCACGGGCCATGATATCGGCCATCGCGATCAACCGGGCGCCCGGGATATGCGCGCGGGCGAAATCCTCGGGCGTATCGACGGCAACAATCTGCACGTCGGCGTCGTCCATCGCCGCGTGCAGCGCCGCGGGTTTGACGAACAGGTCCAGCTTGGCGGCCATGATGCTCCGTTCTCCGGTTAGACGTTTTCCCCGGCCAGGAACAGCCAGGTCGAGACCACGGTATCGGGATTGAGCGACATGCTTTCAATCCCCTGGTCGAGCAGCCAGCGCGCCAGGTCAGGGTAGTCCGATGGGCCCTGGCCGCAGATGCCGACGTATTTGTTATTGCGTTTGCAGGCGGTGATCGCTTTTTCCAGCATGATCTTGACCGCCGGGTCGCGCTCGTCGAACAGATGCGAGATCAGGCCCGAGTCGCGATCCAGGCCGAGCGAGAGCTGGGTCATGTCGTTCGAGCCGATCGAAAAGCCGTCGAAGTATTCCAGGAACTCGTCGGCCAAGACGGCGTTGGACGGCAACTCACACATCATGATGATCTTGAGACCGTTCTCGCCGCGCTTGAAGCCGTGTGATTCGAGCAGCTCGGACACGCCCTTGGCCTCGCCCAGTGTACGCACGAACGGGATCATCATCTGGACGTTGGTCAGCCCCATGTCGCCGCGCACCCGTTTCATGGCTTCCAGCTCCAGCTCGAAGCAGGGCTTGAAGTCCTCGGCCAGATAGCGCGATGCGCCGCGCCAGCCGATCATCGGGTTTTCTTCCTCGGGCTCGTAGGCGTCGCCGCCGATGAGGTTGGCGTATTCGTTGGACTTGAAGTCCGACAGGCGCACGATCACCGGCTTGGGATGGAAGGCCGCCGCGATGGTCGAAATACCTTCGACCAGACGATCGATGTAGAAGTTGACCGGGTCTTTATAACCGGCGATATGGGCGTCGATGGTCGCCTTGAGTTCATCGGGCTGCTGATCGTACTCGAGCAGCGCACGCGGATGGATGCCGATCTGACGGTTGATGATGAATTCGAGCCGTGCGAGACCCACGCCTTCGTTCGGGATCGAGGCGAAATCGAATGCCCGCTCCGGATTGCCGACGTTCATCATGATCTTGGTGCCGATCTCGGGCATCCGGTCGAGCGAGACTTCGTCGACGTTGAAGTCGATGGCGCCTTGGTAGACATAGCCGGTATCGCCTTCGGCACAGGAGACCGTCACGTCGATGCCGTCGGCGAGTTTTTTGGTGGCGTGCCCGGTGCCGACCACGGCGGGAATGCCCAGCTCACGCGCGATGATCGCGGCGTGACAGGTGCGTCCGCCGCGGTTGGTGACGATCGCCGCGGCGCGCTTCATTACCGGCTCCCAGTCGGGGTCGGTCATGTCGGTGACCAGGATGTCGCCGTTCTCGACCTTGTTCATTTCCTTGATGGAGGCGACATTGCGCACCCGCCCGGCACCCACGCGCTGTCCGATCGAGCGGCCGGTGACCAGCACCTCGTGGCCGGCGGCATCGAGGCTGTAGCGCTCCAGCGTCGCGGCATTGCTCTTCACGGTTTCCGGGCGCGCCTGCAGGATATAGAGCTTGCCGGTCTCGCCGTCCTTGCCCCATTCGATGTCCATCGGCCGGCCGTAGTGTTGCTCGATCGTCATGGCCTGCGTGGCGAGCGCTTCGGCGTCCTCATCCGACAGCGAGAAGCGGCGCTGGTCGGCGGTGTCGACGTCGACGAACTCGGTGGTCTTGCCGTGCGTGCGGTCAGCCGTATAGACCATCTTGACCGCCTTGCCGCCCTTTACGCGGCGCAGGATCGCCGGCCGGCCGGCGGTGATGTTGTCCTTGTAGACATAGTATTCGTCCGGGTTGACCGCGCCCTGGACCACGGCTTCGCCCAGGCCCCAGGAACTGGTGATGAACACCACCTTGTCGAAACCGGACTCGGTGTCGATGGTGAACATCACGCCCGAGGCGCCGGTGTCCGAGCGCACCATGCGCTGGATGCCGGCCGACAGTGCCACCTGGCTGTGCTCGAAGCCCTTGTGCACGCGATAGGAGATGGCGCGGTCGTTGAACAGCGACGCGAATACGTCCTTGATCGCGAGCATGATGTTGTCGAGCCCGCGCACATTGAGAAAGGTTTCCTGCTGGCCGGCGAAGGACGCATCCGGCAGGTCCTCGGCGGTGGCCGAACTGCGCACCGCGACCGCCATGTCATCCTGGCCCTCGGCGAGCGTGGCGAACGCATCACGGATGGCGGCTTCGAGCGCGGGCGGGAAGGGGTGGTCGAGCACCCACTGGCGGATCTTCGAGCCGGTCTCGACCAGCGCATCGACGTCGTCCACGTCCAGCGTGTCGAGCGCCTGGTTGATGCGGTCGGCCAGACCATCGTGGGCCAGGAATTCGCGATAGGCCGAGGCCGTGGTGGCGAAGCCGTCCGGCACCGAGACGCCGGCATCCGCCAGATGGCTGATCATCTCGCCCAGGGAGGCGTTCTTGCCGCCCACAGACGCGACGTCGTTCATTCCCAGCTGGCTGAACCAGGCTACATACGAGTTATCCACGCTCGCTCTCCTCCGAAGTGAAATCCACAGACACGATGTAAAAATCTCGGCTGCCGCATTCTACACGCAGGATGAACCGGCGGGCACCGTGCCGGGCGGGGTGGCTGCGGTGCGGGCCGATGAATGCCTCTGGTGGTCGCGGGGATGGTCGGGCACGATGACAGCATGAGTACGACCGATGCCCCACTGCGTTCCATTTTCTTTTTGTCCGATCGAACCGGCATTACGGCCGAGACGCTTGGCGCCACGCTGTTGACGCAGTTCGACGAGAGTCAGTTCAAGCAGTCGACGCTGCCGTTCATCAACTCCGATGAAAAAGCGCGTACCGCACTCGAATACATCGAGCACATGGGACGCACGACCGGCCTCAAGCCCATCGTGTTCTCGACTACCGTGTCGGACAGCGTTCGTCACATACTGCGCAGCGGCGACGTGTTGTTCATGGACCTGTTCGACAGCTTCCTGCCGCCGCTCGAGGCGGAACTGGAGACGAAGTCGAGTCATCTGGAAGGGCGTGCGCACGGCATCGCCGACAAGGATGTCTACGAATCGCGCATCGAGGCCATGAACTACGCCCTGACGCACGACGACGGTGTCGGCGAGCAGGGTTACGACGACGCCCACGTAATCCTGGTCGCGCCATCGCGCTGTGGCAAGACGCCGGTGTGTATCTACCTTGCCATGCAGCACGGCATCTACGCGGCCAACTACCCCCTCGCCGAGGAAGACTTTGAAGGGCGTCGATTGCCGTCAGCGCTGGCGCCGCACAAGGACAAACTCTACGGCCTGTGCATCTCGGCGGATCGTCTGCACCAGATCCGCAGCGCGCGCCGACGCGGCAGTCGGTATGCGGATGTCGGCCAGGTCAGTTACGAATTGCGTCAGGCCGAGCAGCTGTACAAGCGCCACGGCATTCCCTATGCCGACACCACCAACAAGTCGATCGAGGAGATCGCGACGCTCATCATGGAAGACAAACACCTGCGGCGACGGTCGTTCTGATGCCCGGGTGTCGTAATTCGTCAGTTGAAATGGCCGTGGTCTGCCTTATAGTCGCGCAATGGTTAAAGTAAAGCGCAACCACTGGCTCGCGGCGGCCACCCCGCGGAGCTTCACCGGCCTCATGGGGCTTTACGAGAGCAATTACCGGCGTTTCGAGCGGCTTGCTCCGGAGCTCGATCTGCCGTTCGAGCACGCCACCTCCCTGGGCGAGGACGCGACGCTGCATCTGCGTGTCATCGAGCGTTGCCGCTACACGACAACGGTTCACCTGACCTACTGGTTTGGTGATGGCGACACGGCGCGCGCCGACCCGGATCTCACGCTGCGCCTGTATCGCGACGCCCAGCTGGCCGAGGCCATCTACTGCGATGCGCGGTCGCGCTATGCCTCGCTGGCAGGTGTGCCCGACATCGACGACGCGGTACTCGACAGCCAGTGGCCGCGCAACCTGCTGCTGAACAAGTGGCTGGCCTATTGTCTGGCCCAGGGCCATAGCTTTGGCGGCGCCAATCGTCCCCGTATGGCGCCTTAGCACCGGCGGGGTGCGGCCCAGCCCTGGCACGATCGGGGCGAGACCCTATCGCTCAACGGATGGATCCGGCGCCAGCTGTAGCCCGACCCGATCGATGGTCCCGGCATCCAGGCGCCGCACGATCAGGCGCAGGGGCCCCAGTTCCACGATGTCGCCCGCCACCGGGCGGCGGCGCAGGCGCTTGCGCATGAGATGGGCCACATCGGTTCGGCGCTCGTCTTCCGAAAGCGGGATGCCGTAGACATCCGCAAGCTCGCCGCTCGATGCGCGGCCCGCCAGCGTGAAGGGGCCGAAGAACCGCCCCGGGACAAGGCCACCGTGGCCCGTATCGCCGCGGAACAGGCGCCCGAGTTCGCTGCAATGGCTCCGGGCGGCCAGCAGATAGAGTTTATCGCCCACCGCGTAGACGAAACCGCGGCGCGGAAAACGTAATCGCGAACCGCGCGTGACCGCGATTACGCGCAGGTGGTCATAGCGCGTCAACGCCTCGCCCGCGGTGTTGGCCAGAATCGAATCCGCCTCGATTCGGAACGCCATGATCTGGAACTGATCGTCACGCTCGCCGTCCAGGTCGAAGGTTTCGGCCGGCAGCGGCGCTTCGGGGACCTGCAGCTTGAGCCAGCGAGCCATGGCGCCGAGCGAGGTGCCTTGGATCAGCAGCGACACGAGGACCACGGCAAAGGTCAGGTCGAACAGGAACTGTCCGCCCTCGAGATTGATCATCAGCGGAAACAGCGACAGCACGATCGGGACCGCACCGCGCAACCCGACCCAGGCAATGAACCCCTGTTCGCGGATGGGGAAATGAAACGGCAGCAGACTCAACCATACGGCGGCCGGGCGGGCGACGAAAATCAGGAACAGGGCGATCAGGAATGCCGGCGCTGCATCGGCCCAGAGCTGGCTCGGGTTTACCAGCAGGCCGAGCACCAGAAACATGCCTGCCTGCGCCAGCCAGGCCAGGCCGTCCATGACCCGGAAGACATGCTCGGTGGCCTCGTTGCGCCGGTTGCCGACCACCACGCCGACCAGATAGATGCCGAGAAAGCCGCTGCCGCCCAGCTGATTAATGGCGGTAAAGGCCATTACACCCCCCGAGGCGATGAGCAGGGCATACAGCCCCTCGACGAGGGGCAATCGCGAAGCCAGCCACGACAACGCATAACCGAGTGCGACGCCGCCGATCGCGCCGATCCCGAATTGTCGGACCAGCTCCACGCCGACGCTGGCGATATCGAACCCCTTGCTCTGGCTGATGGCGCTCATCAGGTAGGTGACCAGGAAGATGGCCATGGGGTCGTTGGTGCCGGACTCGATCTCGAGCGTGGCGCTGACCCGCTGGTTGAGGGTGACGCCGCTGCTGCGCAGCTGCGAGAAGACCGCGGCCGCGTCCGTGCTGGCCACGATCGAGCCCAGTAGCAGCCCGTAGCGCCAGTCGACGTGGAGCACGAGCGCAATGAACGCCCCGGCCAGCGATGCGGAAACCAGGACCCCGATCGTGGCGAGCGACAGCGCCGGGCGCAGGGCGACGCGGAAGGTTTCCAGCGAAGTGCGCAGCCCGCCATCGAGCAGAATGACTGCCAGCGCGAGATTGGCGATAAAGAAAGCCAGCGGGACGCTGTCGAACTGGATATGCCCGATCCCTTCGCTGCCCGCGAGCATGCCGCAGATCAGAAAAATCAACAGCAGGGGCGGGCCGAACCGGGCCAGCGAACTCGCGAGCACGCTAAGGAAAAGAATCAGCCCGAGGCAAAACAGAATGATGTTGATATCGCTCATGCGGCAACAAGGGGGCGTTAGCAGCGACGCATTGTCGCTAAACCCTAACCGATCCCGCGTTTGCGCAGACTGATCCCGGTCGCGGCCGGGGCCGAACGTGGCCGGGCTGCACGGTTGCCAGGCTCGTATTAGAATAAGCAAAGAACCAAATAGAATATGAGGCCGTGATGACGATTTTATGCGGCGTACTGGTCGGACTGGCCCTGGGCCTGACGGGCGGCGGCGGGTCGATATTCGCGGTGCCACTGCTGATCTATGGCCTGGATGTGGCGCCTCGCGATGCGGTCGCCATATCGCTGATCGCCGTAGCGGTCACCGCCGCGTTCGGTGCCATCGAAGGCGGTCTTCGGCGCGTGCTCGAACTGCGCGCCGCGGGGATCTTCGCCGCCGCCGGCGTGGTTTTCGCGCCGGTGGGCGTATGGCTCGGCAATCGGGTACCCGCCGGCGTGACGGTCGTCGCGTTCGCTGGCCTCATGCTCGTCGTGGCGGGGCGCATGATCTTCAACGCCTATCGTGCGCCGGAACAGGCACGCGTGATTCGGGCGCGGGTCGCGCACGATGCCGCCACGGACGCGGCGACGGTCTGCCGCTACAGCGCCGATGGCCGGCTCCGGCTCACGGCACGCTGTAGCGTCGCGCTGCTGGCGTCCGGCGTTCTGGTGGGAGTGTTGTCGGGCTTTTTCGGCGTCGGCGGCGGGTTTCTGATCGTCCCGGCGCTGATGCTCGTCACCGAAATGGGCATCCACCGCGCGGTCTCGACGTCGCTGCTCGTGATTGCGCTTGTGGGCCTGTCGGGTGTGATCTCCGCGGTCGTGGCCGGGCGCCATATCCAGCCCGTGCTGACCGGCCTGTTCATACTGGGCGGCATCATGGGCATGGGGGCCGGCCGAACGCTGGCGCAATACCTGGCCGGCCGAACGCTGCAGTTCGTGTTCGCCCTGGGCATGATCGCAATCGCTGTCATGATGCTGCTGGAGCGACTCGGCATGTTGTCGTAGGCGCCAGCCGCCCGGGCCACGCCGGCTACGGGCGAAAAAAAAGCCTGCCACGGTGGTGAACCGCGGCAGGCTTGGCCTGGTCGAGTCACGGATACGCTGTCGGCGTATTTTCGTGCTCCATCTATTGGTGGAGGCGGCGGGAATCGAACCCGCGTCCGCGGATTCTCAACCCTCGGGTCTACATGCTTATTTCGTCTTTGATTGTCGGCATGAGCTACCCGACGAAAAGGGACAACTCACGCGTATCTTCGTTTACTCTTAACGGGTTGGCCCGAAGCGGGGCCTTGCCGCGAGTCTGTGAGAGTCGATACCCGGGGCCGGAAGCACAGACACTTGCCGGGCGGGCACCAGCGGGCTTTAAGCCGCTAGAGCGTAGTTGTCGTCGTTCGCAACTAGCTAATGTTGCAACCGGATTAACGAGGAAGATTGCAACCTCGGCATGCACCTCGGGTTTTGACATCCGCGTCGAAGCCATGTCGCCCCCGAAAAAGCGTCCTTATTGTAACAGCCTTCAACATGAGGCTGTGGCTTTGATTTTCAAGATCAGCCGTCAGTGCGCATGATCTGGGCCTTGCGCCGCTGCCAGTCCTGGGTTTTCTTGGTCTGGCGTTTGTCGTACTTGGCCTTGCCCTTGGCCAGCGCGATCTCCAGTTTCGCCTTGCCACGGCGCCAGTACATCGCGAGTGGGACGACGGTATAACCTTTCTGTTCGGTCGCGCCCACCAAGGTCGCCAGCTCACGCTCATGCAGCAGCAGTTTGCGTGTTCGGGTGGCGTCCGCGACCACGTGGGTCGAGGCCGATTCCAGTGGCTGTATATGGCTGCCCAACAGGAACGCCTCCCGGTCCTTGATCAGGACGTAGGCTTCCGCGATCCGGCCCTTGCCCGCGCGCAGTGATTTGACTTCCCAGCCTTCGAGAACCAGCCCGGCCTCCAGGCGGTCTTCGATGAAAAAATCGTGACGCGCGCGTCGGTTGAGCGCGATCGTGCTCGATGGCTGTTTCTTGTCCTTGCTCTTGCTCATGGACTTATTATAGCCGCCGAGGCAAGCTTTGCGGGCCATGGCGCTTACTTATCGTCCGCTACCGCAGCTCTGGTCCTCTTCCGCGCGATTCGTGATCGTCTGCACGGCGGCGATCGTGAGCCTCGGCGATTTCTGGCGCCTGCCTTATCTGTTGTCGGCCTATGGCGGTTCGGCGTTCCTGCTGGTGTACCTGCTGGCGCTGGTCCTGATGGGCATGCCGGTGTTCAGCGCGCAGGTGCTGATGGCGCGGGGCGCCCACACCGACGTGCCTGGCGTGGTGGCGCTATGGACGCGTGGTACGCCGCATTCGCGACTGTGGACGGTCGGCGCATACGCCACGCTATTGGGCGCCCTGCTGCTGCTGGCCGCCTATGCGGTGATCGCAGGCTGGTCGCTGGCCTACAGCATGCGCGCCGTGTTCGGCGGCCTGGGCGGCGGCACGATGAGCCAGGCGGCGAGCCGGTTCGTGGCGTTCGCGCGCGATGGCGAGCGCGGTCTGGGCTGGCTGTTGCTGTTCGTTCTCCTGCTGGTGGCCACCACGGCGCGCGGCCTGCCACGCGGCACGGAGCCGGTCATGCGCACGCTCGCGGCATGCATGCTCGGTTTGCTCAGCCTGTTGCTCATCGTCGTGATCTGGCACGGGCCGGCGCGTGGGGCGGCCGGGCATCTGTTCAATTTCAATCCCGGTGCGCTCGGTGTGCGGGGCGTTCTTGAGGCGTTGTACCAGGCATTCTTTTCGTTGAGTCTGGGCACGGGGGTAATTGTGGCGCTGGCCTCGCATCTGCCGGCCCGGGCGCCGGCGGTGCGCTTGTCGGCGATGGTGATCATCGCCAGCCAGATCGTGGCACTTGCGTTCGCGGTGGTGCTCGCGAGCCTGGTGCCCGGTATCGGCGATCAATTCTCGGCCGGGGTACAGCGTATATTCGAGGTGTTGCCGGCCAGCGTGCAGCCCGCCTGGACCATGGTGCTGCTGTTCGTTTTGCTGGCCATGATCAGCATGACCACCGGTATCGGTCTGTTCGAGTTGCTGGTGCAGGCGGTTTCCCATCGGGCGCGGGTGCCGCGGGTGCAGGCGTCGGTGTACACGGGGGTGGTAGTCGCCGCGCTCGGGTTGGCCGCGCAGAATGCGTTCGGCGTGCTATCGGGTTGGCGTGTGTTCGGTTACAACCTGTTCGATTGTTTCAGTCTGGTCAGCGCGCGCTGGCTGATTCCGATCACCGGGCTCATGCTCTGTGTACTGGTTGGCCGCGTGCTCGCGCGGCGTCGCCTGGTTCAGGCGTGGCGGCCACAGGGCGAGGCGACGGGACAGGACGCGGTCACGTTCGCGATCTGGCATGGCCTGCTGCGCTACCCGGCGCGCATCGCGCTGATCGCGGTCGTGGCTTATGCGCTGGGCGCCCTGCGCCTGGTCGAATCCATCTGGACTCCCTGATCCGAATGAGCCGGGACGCAATGAAGCAGATCGATGTGGTGTTTGCATTGCCGGGGCGATGCTGGCGCGAATCCGTGTGGATCCAGGCGCACGCGACGGCAGCGCAGGTCGCGAATGCCTCCGGGCTGGACGCGGTCTGTCGGGCCGAAACCGGGCAGCCACCCTCGGCTTGCGGCGTGTACGGTCGCAAAATCGGGGGGGAACAAGTGATCGCGGACGGGCAGCGTCTGGAGCTGTATCGGCCGCTGACGGCCGATCCGCGCGAGCGACGCCGGCGCCGCGCCGGAACGGATGGCGCAACGCCGACGACGGGAAGCCGCGACCGCTAGTTCGGCTTTCCGGGGAGGGCCGGGCCCTTGTGCGGTAGCGGATTCTGCGCGGTCGGCTGGTCTTGGGTCGTTACGGCCGGATTCGCGCCGGACGGGTTGTTGCCGGCGCCCGGGTTCGGCTGGGCACCCGGTGCCGGCGTGCTCTGGCTGCCAGGTGCACTCGTCATGCCGAGCGGCGTGGCCGGCCCGCTTGTGCTGCCGGACTGTTGGCCGCCCTTGAACGCCTGGGCCGTGTATTCCTCGTCGCCCTCGATATCCGACAGCTTGCCGTTGACGAAGTACAGGTCGAGCTTCGACTGGCGCACGTGCGCGTTCGGATTGCGGTAGTAGAAGACATAGTCCCAACGATCGGACTGGAACGGGGATTTGATCAGCGGCGTGCCGAGCACGTAGGCGACCTGCTTCTTGGTCATGCCTTTCTTGAGCTGGGCCACTTGCTTGGCCGTCACGATGTTGCCCTGGACGATCGGGACACGAAAGAACACCGGGAGACTGCAGGCGGAAAGCGCGAGCAGGAGCACCAGCGCAGCGATTAGTTTCATAGAAAGGAACCCTTGATTAAATCGGCCGCGGCTCGCGCTTGCCATCGCAAATTGGACTCGGTGCGTTGCCGGCCCGCAGACCGGGCGGCGAAACGCCCGGGCGAACGGGCGGCCGAGCCGAATAACGCGGCAGGGCGGCAGCCCGCGCCGGGCCGGAGCTTCGCGCGCGCCCGGGCGGCGTTATCCGTCTTTTATTGGCGCTCAGCAAACCGCTCTCCTTCTTCCTTGCCTGCCGCGGGCGGTTTCCGCCGCGCGGCCGCGTCAGATCTGATCAGAGGTTGTGCCCCCATGTCGCGAACCGCATCATACGGCACGGCTTTTTCGCCTGCCAAACGATTGCATTCGCGCCTGAGTCGATTTGGGGATCGATCGATCGTGCGTCTTGCTCCGTCCGGGCGCTCAGTCGGGTGCCGTGCCGGCCCGGGCAATCATGTCGGCCGCATGCGCGCGCGTCTGTTCGGTCAATTCGACGCCGCCCAGCATGCGCGCCAGTTCCTCGATGCGATCGTCGTCATCCAGCGCGGTGATGCGCGTGCTCGTCTGCCGGTTCTTTACCTGCTTGGCGACATGCAGGTGGTGCTGGGCCTGCGCCGCCACCTGGGGCAGGTGTGTCACGCACAGCGCCTGGCCGCTGGCGCCGAGCGCGCGCAGTTGCCGGCCGACGATCTCGGCCACGCCGCCCCCGATGCCGGTATCGACCTCGTCGAACACCAGGGTCGGCACGCGTGTGCGCGCGGCGGCGATCACTTCAATCGCGAGGCTGATGCGGGACAGTTCGCCGCCGGAGGCGACCCGGTCGAGTGGGCGGGCGCTCTGGCCGGGATTGGCCGCGATCAGGAATTCGATGTGGTCGGTCCCGCGGGTCGAGACGCGTTCGCTGGCCCCGGGGCGCACGCGAACGCTGAATTCGCCTTCGGGCATGCCCAGGGAACGAATGATGCCCGTGATGGCGCGGCCCAGCGGTTCGGCGGCGCGCAACCGCGCCTGGCTCAGGGTCCGTGCGGCGGCCGTGTAGGCTTCGAGCTGTTTCTGTTCCGCCGCCTTGAGCTGGGCCCGCTTTTCGTCGGCCCCTTCCAGTTCGGCCAGTTCGCGGCGCAGGCGTTCGGTCAGCGTGGGCAGTTCTTCCGGCGCGACATGATGCTTGCGCGCGATGTCGCGCAGCGTGCCGAGCCGGTTCTCGACTTCGGTGAAGCGCTGCGGGTCGATATCCAGGGCCTCGACATGACGGCGCAGGCTGTCGGCCGCCTCCTGGGCCTGGATCAGCGCATTGCCGACCAGTTCGGCGATGGGCCGGAATCCGGCGTCGATATCGCCAAGCTCGCACAGAAGTCGTTCCGTCGCGCCCAGGCGTTCGGTGGCGGCCCCGTCTTCGGCCTCGTAGAGCAGGGCGAGTGCCCGCTGGCCGTCACCGATCAGGCGTTCGGCGCTGGCCAGCCGCTTGTGTTCGGCTTCCAGTGCTTCGATCTCGCCGGCTTCGAGCCCCAGGGCGTCGAGTTCGTCGACTTGATAACGCAACAGATCGATGCGCGATTCGCCGCGGCCGTCGCGTTGCTCGATGCGTTCGATCGCCGCCCGCGTTGCGCGCAGCTGTCCGGCGGCCTCGGCCGCCGCGCGCAGTGCCTCGGCATGTTCGCCGTATTCGTCCAGGAGGTCGCGCTGTGCATCGCGCTTGAGCAGTGATTGATGCGCGTGCTGGCCATGAATGTCGACCAGGCATTCGCCAAGCGATTTGAGCTCGCGTACCGGCACGGGCGTGCCGTTGATCCAGCCGCGGCTGCGGCCCTCGCGGGCGACCACGCGGCGGATCACGCACTCATCATCGGCATCCAGTTCGTGGTCGGCGAGCCAGACCGCCGCGGCGGGTGCGTCGGCCAGGCTGAAGCGTGCGCTGATATCGGTTCGGTCGGCGCCTTCGCGCACGGCGGCGCCATCCGCGCGATTACCCAGAATAAGACTGAGTGCATCGATCAGGATCGATTTGCCGGCGCCGGTCTCGCCCGAGAGCACCGTCATGCCCGATCCGAATTCGACCGCCAGGCGGTCGATGATGGCGAAGTTCCGGATGGTTATTTCTGCCAGCATCGCTGTGTTCCGATTCGGCGCCGTGATACGGCACGATATGACTGTATGAAAATACAGTTCTACTGTATCAGACCCGATGCGCCTGTTGTCCTCGTCCCCAGTGGAGCTTGTTGCGCAGAATGTTGAAGTAGTCGTAACCGGGCGGGTGAATCAGGTTCAGGTCGTACGGTGCACGGGCGACGACCACGCTGTCGCCCGCGGCCAGGCCCCGGCTCAGTTGGCCGTCGCTGGTATACAGCGCGCCGCCCTCGATCGTCTGCGCGATGTGGATCTCGATTTCGTGATCGGCATCCACGATGAGTGGCCGGTCGGACAGGGTATGCGGACAGATCGGCACGAGGGCGAGCGCATTCAGGCCGGGATGCAGCACCGGGCCGCCACCGGACAGCGCGTAGGCCGTGGAGCCGGTAGGGGTGGCGATGACCATGCCGTCGGCGCGGTGGTGGCTGATGAAATCGCCGTTCATGTAGGTATCGAAATCCAGTACCCGGGCGAACGCCTGGTTGCGCACCACGCACTCGTTGATGGCGGGCATGCCGTCGGCCTCGATCTCCCGGCCGGCCGGCTTGAGCCGCGCGCTGATCATCAGGCGTGCCTCGGCGATGTAGCAACCGGCGAACACGTCGTCGAACGTCGATTTCATGTCGTCCGGCAATACATCGACCATGAAGCCCAGGCGGCCGAGATTGATGCCCAGCAGCGGTACGCCGTGCGCGGCGACCGCACGCCCGGCGTCGAGCAGCGTACCGTCGCCGCCGACCACCACCACCAGATCGCTGGCCGCGCCCAGCTCGGCGCGCGAACAGGCTTCCACGCCGTAGACCGCGGGGTCGTGCGAATCGTCGATCAATACGCGCTTGCCGCGACCGAGAAGATCGGCGGTGAGTGCGTGCAGGGTGCGCATTACGCCGACATCGTCGCGTTTCGCGCAGATGCCGACGGTGGAGAAGAGGGTGCCCATCGAGGCCGAGTCCATGGCCGGGTGATGGGCCCAAGCATTCACAGGTTCGATGACAATTTCAACGCGCATGACCTGAACGCGACGCCGGGACGGGCGCCCGGAAACATTATTCGATGTCTTGAAATACGCACGGCCAGCCCAATTCTTGGCTTCAGTCCGCGCCGCGACCGCGTCATGGGTCCGGCGAAACGCCAATCGATTACCTGCCATATTGAAAGTGGGGATTTGTAATGAGTCAGCACGACGAGCGCCAGACGCCACACGGCGAGCGGGATTCTGCCGCCGCGAACAGGCCGCAGCCGGACATCAAGCAGGTCCAGGACGGGCCCGAGGATCAGGTGGATACGGGTGAGGCGAGCGCCGACGGCATGGCCGAAACCGATGCGCTGAGCGCTGAGCTCGAGCAGGCCCGCGCCGATGCCGAGAAGTACCGCGACCAGGCCGTGCGTGCGGCCGCCGAGCTGGAAAATGTCCGCAAGCGGGCACAGCGCGACGTGGAATCCGCCCGGAAATTCGCGATCGAGAAGTTCGCCACGGAGCTGCTCGGTGTGCGTGACAGCCTGGAACTCGGCCTGAAGGCGGCCGAGGAGAACCAGGGGGATTTCGAAAAGCTCAAGGAAGGCATGGATATGACGTATCGCATGCTGGCTTCGAGCATGGAAAAGGTCGGCATCGAGCCGATCAATCCGGAAGGCGAGACCTTCAATCCAGAGTATCACGAGGCCGTCTCCACCCAGCCGAGCGACGAGTTGGCGCCGAATACGGTGGCCTCGGTGATGCAGAAGGGCTACATGCTCAACGGGCGCGTACTCAGGGCCGCAATGGTCACCGTCGCGAAACCCGCCGGCGAAGGCTAAAAAGCGGCGAGCGCCGCTTGAAAAGCAACGCGGATCGCCCCAAATCGATTGTCAAGCAACGTTTTGAGCCGCTGCCGACGCAGCGCAAATTGAAGAATCAAGAGGGACCAAGACATGGGCAAGATCATCGGTATCGACCTGGGCACCACCAACTCGTGTGTGGCGGTGCTGGAAGGTGACACGCCGAAAGTCATCGAAAACGCCGAAGGTGAGCGCACGACGCCGAGTGTCGTCGCCTTCACCGACGACAACGAGACGCTGGTCGGCCGTCCGGCCAAGCGCCAGGCGGTAACCAATCCGACCAACACGCTGTATGCCATCAAGCGTCTGATCGGTCGTACCTTCGATGATCCGACCACGCAGAAGGACATCGAGTCCGTGTCGTACCAGATCGTCAAGGCCGATAACGGTGACGCCTGGGTCCAGGTGGGCGACAAGAAAATGGCGCCGCCGGAGATCTCGGCCAAGGTGCTGCAGAAGATGAAGGCCACCGCCGAGGATTATCTGGGCGAGACGGTCACCGAAGCCGTGATCACCGTGCCGGCCTACTTCAACGACAGTCAGCGCCAGGCAACCAAGGATGCCGGTCGCATTGCCGGTCTCGACGTCAAGCGCATCATCAACGAACCGACCGCGGCCGCACTGGCCTATGGCCTGGACAAGAAGGGCGGCGACAAGAAGATCGCGGTCTACGATCTGGGCGGCGGTACCTTCGATATCTCGATCATCGAGGTCGCGGAAGTCGACGGCGAACACCAGTTCGAGGTGCACGCCACGAACGGCGACACCTTCCTCGGCGGCGAGGACTTCGACAACAAGATCATCGATCACATCGCCGACGAGTTCCAGAAGGAGCAGGGTGTTGATCTGCGCAAGGACAAGCTGGCCCTGCAGCGGCTCAAGGAAGCGGCCGAGAAGGCCAAGATCGAGTTGTCGTCGACCCAGCAGACCGAGGTCAACCTGCCGTATGTGACGGCCGACCAGTCGGGCCCGAAGCATCTCAACATGAAGATTACGCGGGCCAAGCTGGAGTCCCTGGTCGAGGATCTGGTGGCACGCACGATCGATCCGTGCCGCACCGCGCTCAAGGACGCGGGCATGAAGGCGTCGGACATCGACGACGTGATCCTGGTCGGCGGCCAGACGCGCATGCCGGCGGTGCAGGAAGCGGTCAAGAGCTTCTTCGGCCAGGACGCCCGCAAGGACGTCAACCCGGACGAAGCGGTGGCCGTGGGTGCCGCCATTCAGGGTTCGGTCCTGTCGGGCGACACCAAGGACGTGCTGCTGCTGGACGTGACCCCGCTGTCGCTCGGTATCGAGACGCTCGGCGGCAAGATGACCAAGCTGATCGAGAAGAACACCACCATTCCGACCCGCAAGTCGGAAACCTTCTCGACCGCCGAAGACAATCAGCCGGCCGTGACCGTGCACGTGCTGCAGGGTGAGCGCGAGCAGGCCAGCGCGAACAAGTCGCTGGGCCGCTTCGACCTGAGCGACATTCCGCCAGCGCCGCGCGGCACCCCGCAGATCGAAGTCACCTTCGATATCGACGCCAACGGCATCCTGAATGTCTCGGCCAAGGACAAGGCGACTGGCAAGGAGCAGTCGATCCAGATTCGCGCCTCGTCCGGCCTGTCCGACGACGAGATCGAGAAGATGGTCAAGGATGCCGAGGCGCATGCCGAGGAAGATGCCAAGTTCAACGAACTGATCACCGCGCGCAACCAGGCCGACGGCCTGATCCACGGCATCGAAAAGGCCATGCGTGATCTCGGGGACAAGGTGTCCGAGGACGAGAAGAAGCCGGTCAACGATGCGGTCGCCGAACTGCGCACCGCGCTGGAAGGCGACGACAAGGACGACATCGAGGCCAAGACCCAGAAGCTGTCGGAAGCCTCGGCGCCGATCATGGAAAAGGCCTATAGCCAGGGCGGCGAACAGGGCCAGGAAGGCGCGGCCGAGGGCCATCAGGGCCATCAGGGCCAGTCGGGTCATGCCGAGGATGACGTGGTGGATGCCGACTTCGAGGAAGTCAAGGACGACGACAAGAAGTCGGGCACGAACTCGTAAGACCTGGCGGATGTCGCCACGCGCCGGGGTAGCGGTAGTCGCTGCCCCGGCATTTTTCATTCAATGCAGGTAAAGATGGCTGATTAATCCGCGAGGTCGAAAGCGATGGACGACCGCGCGGTTCAATCAGGGATCTTGGGCAACGATCATGGCAAAACGCGACTATTACGAGGTGTTGGGCGTTTCGAGAAACGCCTCGCAGGACGAGATCAAGAAGGCCTATCGCCGTCTGGCCATGAAGAATCACCCGGACCGTAATCCCGGTGACGAACAGGCCGAAGCGCGCTTCAAGGAGGCCTCCGAGGCCTACGAGGTGTTGTCCGACGATCAGAAAAAAGCCGCCTACGACCAGTTCGGCCATGCCGGGCTCGGGGGCGCGGCCGGCGGTGGCGGCTTCGGCGGCGCCGGTGCCGGCGGCTTCGGCGACATCTTCGGCGATATCTTTTCGGATATCTTCGGCGGTGGCATGGGCGGTGGCCGCCAGCGCGCCACGCGCGGCGCGGATTTGCGCTACGACCTGGATCTCGATCTGGAAACCGCGATCGAGGGCGATACCATCGAGATCCGTATCCCCACGCTGGAGCAGTGTGAAGCCTGTGGCGGCGACGGGGCGGAGCCGGGTTCGCCGGTCGATACCTGCGATACCTGTAATGGCCATGGCCAGGTGCGTATCCAGCAGGGGTTCCTGTCGATCCAGCAGACTTGTCCGGATTGCCAGGGCTCGGGCAAGAAGGTCCGCAACCCATGCCGGAAGTGCAATGGCGACGGCCGCATCCAGTCCTCCAAGACGCTGTCGGTAAAGGTGCCGCCGGGCGTCGACAACGGTGACCGTATTCGCCTGTCGGGCGAAGGCGAGGCCGGCGAAATGGGGGGGCCGGCGGGCGATCTGTACGTGCAGATCAACGTCAAGCCGCACGAGTTCTTCGTGCGCGACGGCAACAACCTGCGCGCCAACGTGCCCGTGGACATGATCACCGCCGCGCTGGGCGGCGAAATCGACGTGCCGACGCTCAAGGGCAAGGTCAGCCTGCGCGTTCCACCCGAGACCCAGTCGGGCAAGACCTTCCGGCTGCGCGGCAAGGGGGTGCAGTCCGTGCGCACGTCCTCGCCGGGCGACCTGCTGGTCAAGGTGAGCGTGGAAACGCCGGTAAACCTCAACAACAAGCAAAAGAAGATGCTCGAGGAGTTCCGGGACTCCCTGCAGGAAAGCGGTCGCAGCCACAGTCCGGCAACCACCGGCTGGCTGGACAAGGCCAAACGTTTCTTTGGTGAGCATCTGAGCTGATCGAATCCCGGGCAGAGGAGGGATTATGAGTACGCGTGTGGCGATCAACGGGGCCGCCGGCCGCATGGGGCGCGAACTGGTCGTGGCCTGTGGCCGGCGCGCCGATCTCGAGCTGGCGGCCACTTTCGGCGCCCCCGGTAGCGATACGCTCGGCGTGGACGCGGGCCGTCTGGCCGGGATCGCGGAGACCGGCGTGGTGCTGACCGATTCCGGCACCATCGCCGACGCGGATTTCGATGTCCTGGTCGATTTCTCTCTTCCCGAACCGTCGATCGAGGCGCTGGCTGTTTGCCGCCGGAAGGGCGCGGCGATGGTGATCGGCACCACCGGCTACTCGCGTGAGCAGCAGCGCGAGATCGATGAAGCCGCCGCTGACATCGCGATCGTCCAGGCGCCGAATTACAGCGCGGGCGTCAATCTGTCGCTGGATCTCGTGCGCCGTGCGGCCGCGGCGCTGGGCGACGATGTCGACATCGAAATCATCGAAGCGCATCACCGGCACAAGGTGGATGCGCCCTCGGGTACGGCGCTCAGGCTGGGTGAAGTCGCCGCCGAGGCCACGGGGCGCAATCTCGACGACTGCGCCGTTTATGCCCGCCACGGCCATACCGGCGCGCGTGATCGCCGGACCATCGGCTTTGCCACCGTGCGCGGCGGCGATATCGTCGGCGAGCACACCGTGATGTTCGCGGGCGAGGGCGAGCGCATCGAAATCACGCACAAGGCCAGTTCGCGCCAGACCTTCGCCGGCGGGGCCATGCGGGCCGCCGCCTGGGCGGCGCGGCAGGCGCCCGGCCACTACGGTATGAACGACGTGCTCGGCCTGACGCAGGACCGGTAACGCACGACCCCGTCATCGGTTGTGGGCGCGGTTCGTGCCTGGCCAGGCGCTGTTGCCCGTATCCGGAAACACGGCGCATCGCCGCAACGCGGCACGACGACGCGCAACGAGCGCGGTGTCCGCGGTGTCGCCCTGCTACCCGGGTGAACTGCAACGCAGCGTCGCATGCAACAGCACCAGGCCCGGTTCAGCGGCTGGAAGCGAAGCCGCTAAATCGCTATACTCTCGCCGCCTTGCGGCCTGTCTCATTCCAGTACTGGAGCCCCCATTGCCCCCGAAAGCCATACTTGCGCTCGAAGACGGAAGTATTTTTCGCGGTCGCGCCATCGGTGCGCGCGGTCGAACGGTCGGTGAGGTGGTGTTCAACACTGCCATGACGGGATATCAGGAAATCCTGACCGACCCCTCCTACCGGCAGCAGATGGTCACACTGACCTATCCGCATATTGGCAATACCGGGACCAATGGCCAGGACATCGAGTCGGCCGGCGTGCAGGCAGCCGGGTTGATCATCCGCGAAGTCCCACGCGCGCCGAGCAACTGGCGCAGCGACGACAGCCTGGTCGGTTACTTGGAAGCTAACGGGATCGTGGGCATCGGCGATGTCGACACACGGCGCCTGACGCGTCTGCTGCGCGAAAAGGGGGCCCAGAACGGCGCCATCGTCGCCGGTGACGATATCGATGAGGACGAGGCCATCGCCGCCGCGCGTGGTTTCCCGGGCCTCAAGGGCGCGGACCTGGCGGCTGCTGCCGGAACGCGCGAATCGTATGTCTGGACCGAGGGCAGCTGGGTCGGCCCCAACGACAGCCATGCGCCGGCCGAACCCCGGTTCGCGGTCGCGGTCTACGATTACGGTGTCAAGTACAACATCCTGCGCCGGCTGGTCGACTGCGGCGCTCGGGTGACGGTGGTGCCGCCCAAAACGGCGGTCCGGGATGTGATCGACCTCGGCGTGGACGGCGTTCTGTTGTCCAATGGCCCGGGCGACCCGGAGCCCTGCGATTACGCCATCGCGACCTGCCGCGAGCTGATCGAGCGCAAGCTGCCGACCTTCGGTATCTGTCTCGGCCACCAGATTCTCGGGCTCGCCGTCGGCGGTCGGAGCTTGAAGATGAAGTTCGGCCATCATGGCGCGAACCATCCGGTGCTGGACGTGGCCACGGGCGAGGTGATGATCACCAGCCAGAACCACGGCTTCGCCATCGACGAGGCCAGTCTGCCGGACAATGCCCGCGTAACCCATCGCTCTCTGTTCGATCATACGCTGCAGGGCATCGAGATCACGGACGCGCCGGTATTCTCATTCCAGGGACACCCGGAAGCCAGCCCCGGCCCGCATGACGTCGGACCGCTGTTCGAGCGTTTCATGAAACTCATGGAAGGCAAAACCGTCCGCAAATGAACGCGTAATGCACGCAAATGAAGAAAAGATTTCAGAGCGTGTTATTGGTTGCGCGGCTGCGGTGTCGAACGGCTTGGGGGCCGGCTTTCTGGAAGTCGTCTATCACAATGCGCTCGCAATCGAATTAGGGCGCCAGGGTTTGACCTTCGAGTCTCAACAGCCGCTTACCGTGTGGTATCGAGGCTCTGTGGTGGGTGAGTATGTCGCGGATTTTGTCATCAACAACCAGTTGATCGTCGAGATCAAGGCGTTGACGGCACTTCATCGCCAGCATGAGGCGCAGTTGATGAACTATCTCGAAGCCAGCGGTATCAGCGCCGGTCTGCTTTTGAATTTCCGAACCGCGCGGCTCGGTATCGAGCGGATGGTCGCTGGTCATAACGACAGCGCACCCGTCTGATTGATCTATCTTACATTTGCGTTAATTCGCGTTAATTTGCGGACGTTTTCATGCCCAAACGCACAGACCTAAAAAGTATCCTCGTCATCGGCGCCGGCCCGATCGTGATCGGCCAGGCCTGTGAATTCGATTATTCCGGCATGCAGGCCTGCAAGGCGCTCGCCGCCGAGGGCTTTCGCGTCATTCTGGTGAATTCCAATCCGGCCACGATCATGACCGATCCGGAAACGGCGGACGCGGTCTATATCGAGCCGATCACCTGGCAGACGGTGGCCAAGGTGATCGCCAAGGAAAAGCCGGATGCGCTGCTGCCCACGATGGGCGGCCAGACCGCGCTCAATTGTGCGCTGGATCTGTTCTATAACGGCGTGCTCGAAGCGCACGGCGTCGAGATGATCGGCGCGTCGCGCGATGCCATCGACATGGCCGAGGATCGCAACGCCTTCCGCGAGGCGATGACCGAAATCGGTCTCAAGACGCCGGCGTCGAAGACGGTCCATACCATGGCCGAGGGCGAGCAGGTGCAGGCCGGCATTGGTTTCCCGATCATCATGCGGCCTTCGTTCACGCTGGGCGGTACCGGCGGCGGCATTGCCTACAACCGCGAGGAGTTCGAGGATCTGCTCTCGCGTGGTCTGGAGTTGTCGCCCACCAACGAGGTGCTGCTCGAACAGAGTGTGCTGGGCTGGAAGGAATACGAGATGGAAGTGGTCCGCGATCACGCGGACAACTGCATCATCATCTGTGCGATCGAGAACCTGGACGCCATGGGCGTGCATACCGGCGACTCGATCACGGTCGCGCCGGCCCAGACGCTGACCGATCGCGAATACCAGGTGATGCGCGATGCCTCGCTGGCCTGTCTGCGCAAGATCGGCGTCGACACCGGCGGGTCGAACGTCCAGTTCGCGATCGACCCGGCCACCGGCGACATGATCATCATCGAGATGAACCCGCGCGTGTCGCGTTCCTCGGCGCTGGCCTCCAAGGCCACCGGTTTCCCGATCGCCAAGGTCGCGGCCAAGCTGGCGGTCGGCTACACGCTCGATGAGCTGCAGAACGAAATCACGGGCGGCGCCACGCCGGCATCGTTCGAGCCGTCGATCGATTATGTCGTCACCAAGATGCCGCGCTTTACGTTCGAGAAATTCCCGACTGCGGACGACCGCCTGACCACGCAGATGAAGTCGGTCGGCGAAGCGATGGCGATCGGCCGCAATTTCCAGGAATCGCTGCAGAAGGCGATGCGCAGTCTCGAAATCGGCTCCGACGGTTTCGAGCCCAAACTGGCCGATGTCACGACTGAAGCGGCGCAGGACACGCTGCGCAGCGAACTGTCGACACCGCGCGCCGAGCGCCTCTGGTATGTGGCGGACGCCTTCCGCGCCGGCTTCTCGATCGACGAGGTGCATCGGCTGACGCATATCGACGTCTGGTTCCTCGACCAGATCGCCGAACTCATCGAGATGGAAGGCGCGCTGGCCCACTCCACGATCGGCGATCTCGACGCCGATACGCTGCGTGCCTACAAGCGCAAGGGCTTTTCCGACCTGCGTCTGGCCACGCTGCTCGGCTGTGACGAATTCGCGGTGCGCCGCGCGCGGCTGACCCATGGCATCGTGCCGGTGTACAAGCGGGTCGATTCCTGTGCCGCGGAATTTCCCACCGCCACCGCCTACCAGTACTCCTCCTACGACGAGGAATGCGAGGCCAATCCCTCGAGTCGCGACAAGATCATGGTGCTGGGCGGCGGGCCGAACCGGATCGGCCAGGGCATCGAGTTCGATTACTGTTGTGTGCATGCCGCGCTCGCCATGCGCGAGGACGGCTACGAGACCATCATGGTCAACTGCAATCCGGAGACGGTCTCGACCGATTACGACACCTCCGACCGGCTGTATTTCGAGCCGCTGACCTTCGAGGACGTCATGTCGATCATCGACGTGGAAAAACCGAAGGGCGTGATCGTGCAGTACGGCGGCCAGACGCCGCTCAAGCTGGCACGGCGGCTGGAAGCGGCCGGTGCGCCGATCATCGGCACCACGCCGGATTCCATCGACCTGGCCGAGGACCGCGACCGCTTCCTCAACCTGGTCAACAAGCTGGGACTCAAACAGCCGGCCAACCGCAGCGCGCGTTCCGAGGCCGAGGCCATGCGCCTGGCCGAGGAAGTCGGCTTTCCGATGGTCGTGCGGCCGTCCTATGTCCTGGGTGGCCGGGCCATGGAGATCGTCTACGAGCCCGAGGATCTGCAGCAGTACATGTCGGCCGCGGTGAAGGTCTCGCCCGACTCTCCGGTGCTGCTCGATCGTTTCCTCGAGGATGCGATCGAGCTGGACGTGGATGCGATCTGCGATGGCAGCGAGGTCTTCATCGGCGGCATCATGGAACATATCGAGCAGGCTGGCGTGCACTCCGGCGACTCGGCCTGCAGCCTGCCGCCGTACAGCCTGGGCGACGATGTGCTCGACGAGGTCCGGCGTCAGACCGCGGCCCTGGCCAAGGGGTTGTCGGTCGTCGGACTGATGAACGTGCAGTTTGCGATCCGGGCGGGCGAGGTCTATCTGCTGGAGGTCAACCCGCGGGCGTCGCGGACCGTGCCGTTCGTATCCAAGGCCACCGGCATGCCGCTGGCCAAGATCGCCGCGCGTTGCATGGTCGGGCAGACATTGGCCGATCAGAATACGGGAGCCGAACGCAAGCTGCCGCACTTCGCGGTCAAGGAGGCGGTGTTCCCGTTCACCAAGTTCCCGACCGTCGACCCGCTGCTGGGCCCGGAGATGAAGTCGACGGGCGAGGTCATGGGCGTGGGCAAGACGTTCGGCGAAGCGTTCGCCAAGTCGCAGCTCGCCAGCGGCATCGGCCTGCCCGAAGCCCCGGGCGTCGCCCTGATCACGGTACGCGATGCCGACAAGCCGCTGGCGGTCGAGATGGCGCGCGAACTGGTCGCCGCCGGTTTCACGCTCATTGCGACCCGTGGTACGGCGTCGGCGCTGACCGCGGCCGGAATCGAGTGCACGGCGGTGAACAAGGTCAAGGAGGGCCGCCCGCATATCGTCGACATGATCAAGAACGGCGAGATCCAGCTGGTGGTCAACACCACCGAGGGCAAGCGGGCGATCGAGGAGTCGCGTTCGATCCGCATGACGTCGTTGCGTTACAAGGTCTCGTACTTCACGACCATCGCCGGTGGTCAGGCCAGTGCGACCGCGCTGTCCGACGAGCGGGCGCTGGATGTGTATGCGCTGCAGGAGATCCAGGCCCGGGTCACCGCATAGGCCGGGCCGGGAATCCGCCGGGGCTGGCCGCGCAATGGCCGCGGCCAGCAAAAAAACGAGCGGATGGTATAATCAAGGCAAATTCGAACCGAAAAGCAAGAGCCATTTCACAGACTGACTCTTCGACTTCCGATGAAGTCCATTTCCGGCCCCCGAGCAAGCAGGACGGTGCCGGCATTCTGCATCTGGTGCACGAACTCGGTGTGCTGGATGTGAACTCGGCCTATGCCTACATGCTCATTGGCGAGCATCACGCCAGCACGAGCGTCGTTGCCGAAATCGACGGCGAGCTGGCGGGTTTCATCACGGCCTATATCCTCCCCGAAAAACCGGACACCGTGTTCGTCTGGCAGGTCGGCGTTGCCGAAGCCGGCCGCGGCAAGGGGCTGGCAACGCGCATGCTGTTCCAGATCCTCAAGCGCGACGCCTGCGCCGATGTGCACTATCTGGATACCACCATCGGCCCCAGCAACGAGCCGTCGCAGGCCCTGTTTCGCGGGCTGGCGCGCCGTCTGGATACCGAAGTCGCCGAAAGCGAACTGTTCTCGAGCGAGATGTTCGGCGATTTCGAGGCCGACGAGCCCCACGAGCCCGAAATTCTGTTTCGTATCGGCCCATTCGACCGCGACAGCGTCGAACGCGCGTCACACTAGACAAGACCCAGACCCAACGCCCGCATGGGCCAGGAGTTCTCAATGGAAATCATCAACCGTCTCGAATCGGAAGTGCGCGGTTACGTCCGCTCGTTCCCGAAAGTGTTTACCCACGCCAAAGCCAACAGGATGACCACCGAGGATGGCGCCGAGTACCTCGACTTCTTCTCCGGCGCCGGCGCGCTCAACTACGGCCACAACGATGAGGTCATGAAGAAGGCGCTGCTCGACTACATCGCATCCGACGGCGTGACCCACGGCCTGGACATGGCCACGGACGCCAAGCAGAAGTTCCTCGCGACGTTCGAGGACGTGATCATGAAACCGCGGGGCATGGACTACAAGATCCAGTTCCCGGGACCGACCGGCACCAACGCGGTCGAGGCCGCCCTCAAGATTGCGCGCAAGGTGAAAGGGCGCGATCGCGTGCTGTTCTTCACCAACGCCTACCACGGCATGACGCTCGGCGCACTGGCGGTCACCGGCAATGCGGCCAAGCGCGGCGGTGCCGGCGTGGACATGCCGGGCGCGATTCCGCAGCCCTACAGCGGCTATTTCGGCCAGGGCCGCGACACGGCCGAAGACCTCGAGATGTTGCTCACGAACAGCTCCTCGGGGCTGGAGAAGCCGGCGGCCATCATCCTGGAAACGGTCCAGGGCGAAGGCGGCATCAACGTGGCCGACTTCGACTGGCTGAAGAAGATCGAGCGTTTGTGCCGCGAGCACGACATGCTGCTGATCGTCGACGATATCCAGGCGGGCGTGGGGCGCACCGGGCCGTTCTTCTCGTTCGAGCCGGCGGGCATCAGCCCGGACATCATCACGGTGTCGAAGTCGTTGTCGGGTTACGGCCTGCCGCTGGCGATCACCATGATCAAGCCCGAGTACGACATCTGGGCGCCGGGCGAGCACAATGGCACCTTCCGCGGTAACAATCATGCATTCGTCACCGCATCGGCAGCGCTGGAGCACTATTGGCGCGACGACAAGCTGGAAAAATCCGTGCTGCGCATGAGCGATCGCATCAAGGAACGCCTCAATGGCATCCTGGGTGCCAACCCGGCGTTCAAGGCCGAGGTCCGCGGGCGCGGGTTCTTCATCGGCATCGATTGCGCGCAGGCCGAGTTGGCCGACGAGATCGCGGCCGAGTGCTTCAAGAACCACCTTATCTGCGAAACCGCCGGGCCGGACGATAACGTGATCAAGGTCATGCCGCCGCTGATCACCCCGGACGCCGATATCGAGGCCGGTCTGGATATTCTCGAAACCGCGATCAAGACCGTTCTCGACAAGCATGGCCTGTTGCACAGCGCGGCCTGAACCCGGGCGTTCGAATTCGTGCTATCGGCGAGGGCACTTTGCTGTAGCATGAAAGCGTTGCTGTAAACCAACAAAGGAGTCGATATGAAGATCGTCCGCACCGAGGATCTGCGTGGCACCGATCGTGAAGTGGTCAGCCCGGGTGGCTGGACCAGCGTCCGCTGGCTTCTTGCCAGCGACGGCATGGGTTTTTCGTTCCACGAAACCACCTTTCCGCCGGGCCTCGAATTCGACATGTGGTACAAGCACCACTTCGAAGCGGTGTTCTGCTACCAGGGCGAAGGCAGCATCGTGAATCGCGACACCGGCGAAGAGTTCGAGATCAAGCCGGGCACGGTCTACGCGCTTGACAATCACGACCGGCATACGCTCAAGGCCAAGACCGAGATGAAGCTCGTCTGTGCCTTCAACCCGCCGGTCACCGGGCGTGAGATTCACGACGAAGACGGCGCCTACGTGCCGCCGGACGACTGATCCGGTGCGTTCGGCGCTGCATGCGTGACAAAACCCCGGCGGCTTCCGCCGGGGTTTTTTTGGGTTCATCGCGCATTGGCGTGCGTGTTGCCGCCAAGTCGCGCCGCGGGATCAGGCCGTCAATCCACCGATCAGGGCGCCCACGAGAAGCGGAAAACCCTGGATGACGATGACCAGGAACAGGCTGATCGAGGCGAGGGCGCCGATCACCGGCAAGCCGGTCAATGCGGTGCCGGTGGCCATCAGCATCAGGCACAGGACCAGCGCCGGCAGAATCGCCGCCAACAGGCCGCGCCCGGCGTTGCCGGCAGTGCGCCCGCCGACGAATCCGGCGAGCAGTGGACCGGCCAGTGGCAGCCAGAACAACAACAGAGAAATGACCGCCATCCAGATGATGGCCATGACCAGACTGCCTTTCTGCATGCGGCTCCCTCGTGGACGCAGCGTCCGTGAATACGGACAATGGGGATAAGTATGACATCGCAAGACCGGCGCGCGACATGAACTCCTACAGCCTCGACAACTACGAACGCCCGACACTCGTGCCGCCCGAGCCCGGCACCCGGCTGCTCATGCATTCCTGCTGCGCGCCCTGTGCCGGCGAGGTGCTGGCGGCGGTCAAGGCATCGGGCATCGATGTCACGGTGTATTTCTACAATCCGAACATCCATCCCCAGGCCGAGTACGAAATGCGCAAGGCCGAGGACGCGCGCTACTGCGACGAGCTCGGCATTCCGCATATCGACGGCGACTACGATACCGACAACTGGTTCGACCGAATTCGCGGGCTCGAGGACGAGCCGGAGCGCGGGCGTCGCTGCACCGTCTGCTTCGACATGCGTTTCGAGCGCACCGCGCTGTTCGCGGCGGAGAACGGTTATCACATGATTTCGTCGACGCTGGGGATCTCGCGCTGGAAGAACATGGCGCAGATCAACGAAGCCGGCGTACGTGCGACCGCGCGCTATCCGGAGATCCGCTACTGGACGCTCAACTGGCGCAAGAAAGGCGGTGCGGCGCGCATGATCGAGATCGCCAAGCGCGAGGCGTTCTATCAGCAGGAATATTGCGGCTGCGTGTACAGCCTGCGCGATACCAACAAGCACCGGCGTGAAATGGGCCGCGAGCGGATCCAGAAGGGCGTCAAGTTCTACGGGCGCGAGGCGGTCAAGAGTCCGCTGCCGGCCGACAACGGGCGCGGCGAATATCCCTGGCTGCAATCGAAGGTGGCCTCGGACAATTAAGGCGCGGCGCGCTGTACCGCGCCAGCGGAAATTGAACCCGGCGCCGGTCATGGCCGCGGCGCGGCGGCATGGGTCGGCGGCGGTTTCGGCTTCACCGTGCCGCGAACATGCGCGGCCGATTGGGCGCGCAGCGCCCACGGAATGCGGCAACGCGACAGCGGTGTTGTTGTCACCGCCCGATGGCAGGTCGCGATCGGGCTTTCGAGCCCACCGGGCTCAGTAGGCGAATTCCTCGAATACCGGATCGACCGAGTGATTCCAGCGGCCGTTGTACAGCGCCAACAGGTGCTCGGCCGGCGTGACGCCGGTCTCGGCGATCTCCGCCAACTGTTCCAGAAACATCGATTCGTCGCGATCCAGGCTATCCAGTTGCGCGCGCCGGCGCAGGCCGTTTTGCGCGATCTTTATGGTTTCGCGTGCAATGTCGCCCAGCGTGCCGCCCCGAAACGGGGTTTTCAGGCCGTGTGTCGGCGCCTGATCGCGCAGATGGTTGCGTTCTTCGCGCGTGAAGTCGGCCACCAGGTTCCAGGCTTCGTCCAGCGCCACACTGTCGTAGCAAAGCCCCGCCCAGAGCGCCGGCAGGGCACACAGGCGACGCCACGGGCCGCCATCGGCGCCGCGCATTTCCATGAAGCGTTTCAGGCGCACCTCGGGGAAGATGGTGGTCAGGTGATCGTCCCAATCGCCCATGGTCGGGCGCTCGCCCGGCAATGCCGGCAGTTTGCCCGCAAGGAAATCGCGGAACGACTGGCCGGAGGCATCGATGTAGCGCCCGTCGCGATAGACGAAGTACATCGGCACGTCGAGCGCGAATTCCTTGTAGCGTTCGAAGCCCATCGCCTCGTCGAACACCCAGTCGAGCATGCCGCAGCGATCCGGATCGGTATCGGTCCAGATATGGCTGCGGTAGGAGACAAAGCCGTTGGGCCGGCCTTCCTTGAACGGGGAATTGGCGAACAGTGCGGTGGCGATGGGCTGCAGCGCGAGCCCGACGCGGAACTTCTTGATCATGTCGGCTTCGGAGCCGTAGTCGATGTTCACCTGCACGGTGGCGGTGCGCAGCATCATGTCGATGCCGAGATCGCCTTTCTTGGGCATATAAGACTTCATGATCTCGTAGCGCGCCTTGGGCATCCACGGGCAATCCGCGCGCGGCCACTTGGGCTGAAAGCCGAGCCCGATCAGGCCGACATTCATTTCCGCGGCGACTTCCTTGACCTGGCGCAGATGGATATGGATTTCGTCGCAGGTCTCGTGGATGGTATACAGCGGCGCACCCGCGAGTTCGAGCTGGCCGCCGGGTTCGAGCGTGATGTGGCACTGGTCGAGCTCAAGCGCGACAATGCGACCGTCCTCGACCATCGGCTGCCAGCCGAAACGCTGGAGTTTGTCCAGGAAAGTCGAGATGCTCTGCTCGCCGTCGAACGGCAGCGGGCGCAGCGTGTCACGATCGAATACGAACTTTTCGTGCTCGGTGCCCAGGCGCCAGCGGCTCGGCGGCTTGCAGGCATCTTCGAAATAGGCGACCAGCTGGCGCTCGTCGGTGATCGGCGCACCGCCGGACTGAGAAGGAGCGGACATGGGTTCTCCCGAGGGCGAGCGCCGCACCCTGGGGAGCGAAGCCGCCGGAATTTTGCGACATGGTAACGTTTCGGGGTTGCGCGAGGGTAGCTGCACCGCGCACGCGCCCCGATAACCGTTTTCATCGACCGGCCCGCGACGGCCGCAAAGGATTTCGTGATGGCCACGACACCCCCGCTCGCCGGCAAGCCCGAGTGCTATCTGCGACTCACGCGCCTGAACAAGCCGATCGGGATTTTCCTGGTGGTGTGGCCGATGCTCTGGGCGTTATGGCTCGCCGCGCGCGGTATGCCGAACCTCTGGGTGTTGTTCGTTTTCGTCTTCGGTGCCGTGCTCATGCGCTCGGCCGGCTGCGTGATGAACGACTATGCCGATCGCCATATTGATGGCCACGTCAAGCGCACCAAGGCGCGTCCGCTCGCCACCGGTGAAGTCGGCGAGAAGGAAGCATTGGTTCTGTTCGCGCTGCTTTGTCTGGCCGCGTTTGCGCTGGTGCTTACGTTGAACGGGCTGACCATCGCCATGGCTTTTGTCGGTTTGGCCCTGGCGGCGTTGTATCCGTTCACCAAGCGTGTCACCCACTGGCCGCAGATGTTTCTGGGCGCGGCGTTCGGCTGGGCGGTACCGATGGCATTCGCGGCCCAGAGCGGGCACGTGCCGGCCGGCGGCTGGGTTCTGTTCATCGCGACGCTCATCTGGGCGCTCATCTACGATACCTATTACGCCATGGTCGACCGGGACGACGATCTCCGGATCGGCGTGAAATCCACGGCTGTCCTCTGGGGCGAGCGCGACCGCGCCATCATCGGCGCGTTTCAGTGTCTGTTCTATGCCCTGCTGGTGGTGGTGGGCCTGATGTTCGCGCTGGGTTTTTTCTACTATCTTGGGCTGGCCGGGGCGGCGACCATGTCGGTGTACCACCAATGGATCACGCGCGCGAGGGATCGGGAATCCTGTTTCAAGGTATTCATGCAGCATAATTTTCTGGGCGGCGTGATCTTCGTCGGCCTGGTTCTGGACCTCGCGCTGTTGTAGAACAGGCCGGGGCTCCGGGTCGATAGCCGCTGCCCGGGATCGGCGATGGCCGGTCACGTCGAACGCCGGGGCACGGGTCGTCAGGTCGGCGACCCCGGCCCGGCGCCGTTCATTCAGTAAAAAGCTTGACTCATGACCAATCAGGAACTGATCGCCCGCGATCTCAACGTACTGTGGCATCCCTGCACACAGATGAAGGACACGCAAAAACTGCCGCCGATTCCGATGCGGCGCGGCGAGGGCGTGTGGCTGGAGGATTTCGACGGCAATCGCTATATCGATGCGGTCAGTTCCTGGTGGGTGAACATATTCGGTCACGCCAATCCGGCGATCAACGACCGGATCAAGACCCAGCTGGATACCCTCGAGCACGTCATGCTGGCCGGGTTCACCCACGAGCCGGCGGTCGAACTCGCCGAGCGCCTGGTGGACATCTCGCCGGAGGGATTGAACAAGGTGTTCTATGCCGACAATGGCTCGGCGGCAGTGGAAGTCGCGCTCAAGATGAGCTTTCACTACTGGCTCAATACCGGCCACGGCGAAAAGACGCGCTTCATCAATCTCGGCAACAGCTACCACGGCGAAACGCTGGGCGCGCTGGCGGTCGGCGATGTCGCTTTGTACAAGAAGACCTACGAGCCGCTGTTGCTCAAGCCGCTGACCGCGCCGTCGCCGGATTGTTTCCATCGTGAGGCGGGCGTGTCCTGGGAAGAGCACAGCCGGCAGATGTTCGTCCACATGGAGGCCTTGCTCGCCAAGCACGCGCACGAGACCTGTGCCGTGATCGTCGAGCCGCTGCTGCAATGTGCCGGGCACATGCGGATGTATCATCCGGTCTATCTGGAGCTGCTGCGCGAGGCCTGCGACCGCTACAACGTGCATCTGATCGCCGACGAGATCGCCACCGGTTTCGGTCGCACCGGCACGCTGTTCGCCTGCGAACAGGCGGGGGCGCACGGCATCACGCCCGATTTCATGTGTCTGTCCAAGGGGATCACGGCGGGCTACCTGCCGATGTCCGTGGCATTGACCACCGATGACGTCTACGCCGCGTTCTACGACGAATACGAAAACCTCACCGCCTTCCTGCATTCGCATTCCTACACCGGCAATCCGCTGGCCTGTGCCGCGGCGCTCGCCACGCTCGACGAATTTGCGGCGCGGGACCAGATCAACGCCAATCGTGTGCTCGCCGAGCGCATGGCCCGTGCGACTGCGCCGCTGGCCGATCATCCGCATGTGGCCGAAGTGCGCCAGACCGGCATGGTGCTGGCCATCGAGATGGTCAAGGACAAGGCCAGTCGCACGCCGTTCGACTGGCGCGAACGACGCGGCCTGTCGGTCTACCGGCACGGACTGACCCGTCAGTCGTTGCTGCGGCCGCTGGGTGACACGATCTATTTCATGCCGCCTTACGTCATCACGCCGGAGCAGATCGATCACCTGGCGGAAGTGGCCGCCGAGGGTATCGATCAAGCTGTCTCGACTTGAATCACGCACGCTGCTAGCCTGTGCGATTGGCGTAATGGCACAGCCTTACGTCCCCAGTTGAGTCGCGAAGCGGTCGCCGTCTCGGGCGACCGTTTTGTTTTCCATGCTATGAATCATGCCGAGGTGGTTTCATGGACCGTACGCCACTGACCGAAAGCGGCGCGCAGGCGCTGCGCCAGGAACTTGAACGCCTGAAGAAGAAAGAGCGTCCGCGCATCGTCGCCGCGATCGAGGAAGCGCGCGCGCACGGCGATCTCAAGGAGAACGCGGAATACCACGCCGCGAAGGAAGAGCAGAGCTTCAACGAGGGCCGGATCGCCGAGGTCGAGGCCAAGCTGGCCTCGGCCCAGATCGTCGACGTGGCCAAGGCCGGCGCCCAGGCCAACGGGCGCATCATCTTCGGCGCCACCGTGGATCTGGCGGATGAGGATTCCGGCGACGAGTTGACGTACCAGATCGTGGGCGAGGACGAGGCCGATATCAAGAAGGGCCTGCTGTCGTTTGCGTCGCCGATCGCACGCGCGCTGATCGGCAAGAGCGAGGGCGACGTCGTGGATGTCGACGTGCCCGGTGGCAAGCGAACGCTCGAGGTGGTCGAGGTGCGCTATCGCTGAGTAAGCCCGAGTGCGGCGGCCTCAGCCGTCGCTTTTTTCCGGATTGGGCCGATACAGCGTCGCGGTCCGGCCGATCTGCTGCACGCAGGCGGCATCGAGTGCGGCGCAGGCTTGTTCGACTTCGGTGTTGAACGAGGCCTTGTCGTCGGCCACGAGCTTGACCTTGACCAGCTCGTGATCGGTCAGGGCCCGATCCATTTCCGCAAGCACGCCCTCGCTCAGGCCGGCTGCCCCCGATTGCACGATCGGTTTGAGGTGGTGGGCCTGTTTCTTCAGCGCCAGGCGGGTCGATTTATCCAGGGCGACGGGCATGGTGTCCAGTGTTCATCAGCAAACCAATAGTATACGGCCATGAGCAAGCGGAGTGACACCAAGCGCTGGTTGGCGGCGCATCGCGCCGACCCCTACGTCAAGGCCGCGCAGTCCGACCATTACCGGTCGCGGGCGGCCTACAAGCTGGCCGAGATCGACGACAAGGACCGATTGCTCGTGCGCGCGCGTTGCGTGGTCGATCTTGGCGCCGCACCGGGCGGTTGGAGTCAGTACGTGCGCCGCCGGAAACCGGAGGCCCGGGTCATCGCGCTCGATCGCCTGCCCATGGACGGCATCGACGGGGTGCGTTTCCTGCAGGTGGATTTCGCCGAGCAGGCGGGGCTCGATGCGCTCATGGCCGAGCTCGATGGCGCGGGCGTGGATCTTGTACTTTCCGATATGGCCCCCAATCTGACAGGTGTGAAGGCAGCAGATCAGGCCGGCGTGATGCAGCTGGCCGAGTTGTCCCTGGCGCTGTGCGACGACGTGCTGCGGCCTGGCGGGGCACTGCTGATCAAGGTTTTTCAGGGCGAGGGCTTCGATGAGCTTCTGGCCGACACGCGAAAGCGCTTTGCCCGGGTCATGACGCGCAAGCCCAAGGCCTCGCGCGATGCGAGCCGCGAAATGTACCTGCTGGGCACCGGCTGGCGAGACGGCTGACGCCGCTTTTCGCTTGCATCGCCTGGTGGGTGGTTTGAGTACATGATGGTTTACACTGTCGGCAGATAGCCGACCGAATAACCAAATACGATCGCCGGCGTCGGTGATCGAGGACGACGATCTTGAACGAACTTGCGAAGAATCTGCTGCTCTGGGTGGTGATCGCGCTCGTGTTGATGAGCGTGTTTTCCAGCTTCGCGCCGTCGGGCTCGACGGGCTCGAGCATGGCGTATTCCGACTTTCTGACGAAGGTCAAGAACGACAATGTATCCCAGGTACACATTGAGGATCACAACATCTCGGGGCAGTTGAGTTCCGGGCAGAAGTTTCATACCTACAGCCCGGAAACCGATAACAAGGCCATGATCGGCACGCTGCTCGATCACAATGTCGAGATCACCGGCGAGCCGCCGAATCAGGGGTCGTTTCTCAAGCAGATACTGATCTCCTGGTTCCCGTTCCTGCTGTTGATCGGTGTCTGGATCTACTTCATGCGCCAGATGCAGGGCGGCGGCAAGGGCGGTGGCGCGATGTCGTTCGGCAAGTCCAAGGCCAAGATGATGGCCGCCGACCAGATCAAGCTGACGTTCGCGGATGTGGCCGGCGTCGAGGAAGCCAAGTCCGAAGTCCAGGAGTTGGTCGAGTTCCTGTCCGACCCATCCAAGTTCCAGCGCGTGGGCGGCAAGATTCCGCGTGGCGTGCTCATGGTGGGGTCGCCGGGTACCGGCAAGACGCTGCTCGCGAAGGCGATCGCCGGCGAGGCCGGGGTGCCGTTCTTCTCGATCTCGGGCTCCGACTTCGTCGAAATGTTCGTCGGCGTGGGTGCATCGCGTGTCCGCGACATGTTCGAGCAGGCCAAGAAACAGGCGCCCTGCATCATCTTCATCGACGAGATCGATGCGGTCGGCCGTCAGCGCGGCGCCGGTCTCGGCGGCGGGCATGACGAGCGCGAGCAGACGCTGAACCAGTTGCTGGTCGAGATGGACGGCTTCGAGGGCAGTGAGGGCGTGATCGTGATCGCCGCCACCAACCGCCCGGACGTGCTCGATCCGGCGCTCCTGCGCCCGGGCCGCTTCGACCGCCAGGTCGTGGTGCCGCTGCCGGACGTGCGCGGTCGCGAGCAGATCCTGAAAGTGCACATGAAGAATGTGCCGGTGCATGAAAACGTCAAGCCGAGCATCCTGGCGCGCGGTTGCCCGGGCTTTTCCGGCGCGGACCTGGCCAACCTCGTCAACGAGGCGGCGCTGTTCGCCGCGCGTGCCAACAAGAATGAGGTCACGCAGGACGACTTCGAGCGTGCCAAGGACAAGATCATGATGGGCGCCGAGCGCAAGTCCATGATCATGAACGAGGACGATAAGCGCATGACGGCCTATCACGAGGCCGGCCATGCGATCATCGGCTTGTCGGTGCCGCAGCATGACCCGGTGCACAAGGTCACCATCGTGCCGCGCGGGCGTGCCCTGGGCGTGACCATGTTCCTGCCCGAGGAAGACCGTTACAGCTACTCGAAGCAGCGGCTCAACAGCCAGATCTGTTCGCTGTACGGTGGTCGTCTGGCCGAAGAGATCATCTATGGCAAGGACATGGTGACGACCGGGGCCTCCAACGACATCGAGCGCGTGACCGAGATCGCCCGCAACATGGTCACCAAGTGGGGGTTGTCCGAGCGCATGGGGCCGATTACCTACAACACGGAGGACAGCGAGCCCTTCCTCGGCAAGGCCGCGGCCCAGGGCGGCGGTATCTCCGACGAGACAGTGCATGCCATCGACGAAGAGATTCGTTCGATCATCGACAGTTGCTACGAGCGTTCGCGGCAGATCCTCGAAGACAACATGGACAAGCTGCACCTCATGGCTGATGCGCTCATGAAATACGAGACCATCGACCGCAAGCAGATCGACGAGATCATGCAAGGCCACGAGCCCGGCCCGCCGGAAAGCTGGACCGATTCCGATCCGTCGGGGCCGGGCAACGGTGGCTCCGGTGCGAGTGTCGGCCACGGCGAGAGCGCCGGCGAGTCGGATACCGGCAAGCGGGGCGGCGACAGCGTGCCCAGCCCGGCGCATAACCGGCAGTCGTAGCCGATCGATCGAGCCGGCGGTTCCGGGTCCGGGGCCGCCGGTTTTTTTATGGGTCGCGTATGAATACAAACGGCAACCAGACGCCGGCCGCTGTACTCGCTGGCGCGAATCGCAGCGTGTCACTGGCCGAGCCCGCCGTGATGGGCGTGCTCAACGTCACGCCCGATTCGTTTTCCGATGGCGGGCGTTATGTCACCGTGGAATCCGCGGTCCGGCACGCGCTCGCGATGATCGGGGAGGGCGCGGCCATCATCGATATCGGCGGCGAATCGACCCGCCCCGGCGCCGCGCCGGTATCGCCGGCGGCCGAATGCGATCGCGTGCTGCCGGTGGTCGAGGCGCTCCGCGCGGAAAGCGACGTCTTTATCTCCATGGACACGAGCAGTCCCGAGGTGATTCGGGCCGCGTGCGCGGCGGGGGCCGACATGATCAACGACATCCGTGGCCTGACGCGCCCCGGCGCGCTTGAGGCCGCGGCCGCGGCCGATGCGGCGGTCTGTGTCATGCACATGCAGGGCGAGCCGGAGAGCATGCAGTCCGCGCCGACTTATACCGATGTCGTGGCTGAAGTGCGCGGTTTCCTGCAGGAGCGCGTCGCCGCCTGTCGCGCGGCCGGCCTCGCCCCCGCGCGCATCGTGGTCGACCCGGGCTTCGGCTTCGGCAAGACGCTGGCGCACAACCTGGCGCTCCTGCGCGCCGTCGGCGAGCTTCATGTCGCCGGTCGGCCGGTGTTGATGGGCGTGTCGCGCAAATCGATGTTCGCGCAGCTGCTCGAGTGTGACGACATGCCGGCGCGCATCAATGCCAGCCTCGGCGCGGCGTTCTGGGCCACGCTTCAAGGCGTGGGTATCATACGCTGTCACGATGTCCGCCAGACGGCGCAGATGGTGTGTCTCGCTCGCCACTTGAAGCCGGCCTAGCGCGGCGTCGGGCGGCCGCAGCAAGCAACCGGGGAGAACCGAGGTGGGTCGGAAATACTTTGGAACCGATGGAATCCGGGGCGAGGTCGGGCAAGCGCCGATGACGCCGGATTTCGCGTTGCGACTGGGCTGGGCTGCCGGGCGCGTGCTGCTGCGGCGCCTGAACGAGCGCGGCAGCGATGCCGTGCGCGGCGCGCGCCCGTGCGTGGTCATCGGTAAGGACACGCGGCTGTCCGGTTATATGTTCGAATCGGCGCTCGAGGCCGGTTTCGCCTCCGCCGGCGTCGACGTGTTGCTGGTCGGCCCGCTGGCGACGCCCGGCATCGCCTATCTGGCGCGGACGTTTCGCGCGCTGGCTGGCGTGGTGATCAGCGCGTCACACAACCCCTTCGCCGACAACGGCGTGAAGTTTTTCTCGCACCATGGCCAGAAGCTGGACGACGCGCTCGAGCTCGAAATCGAAGCCGAGCTCGAGCAGCCGCTGGCCTGCGTCGCCTCGGGCCAGCTGGGCCGCGCGCGACGGGTGGAAAGCGCCTCGGGCCGCTATATCGAGTTCTGCAAATCCACCGCGCGCCTGGCCAATGGCGGCCTGCGCGGCCTGGCGCTCGTGGTCGACTGCGCCAATGGGGCGGCCTACCAGACGGCGCCGGAGGTGTTTCGCGAGCTGGGCGCCACCGTGCATGCGATCGGCAATAACCCGGATGGTCTGAACATCAATCAGGACTGCGGATCCACCCATCCCGATCATATCGTGGAGGCCGTGCAGCGGCTCGGCGCCGATGCCGGTGTCGCCCTCGACGGCGATGGCGACCGCTGCATCATGGTCGACGAGAAGGGCGCCGTCGTCGACGGAGATCAGTTGCTCTACGTGATTGCCGAAGATCGCCAGCGGGCCGGAGAGTTGCGCGGTCCGGTCGTGGGCACGCTCATGAGCAACCTCGGTCTGGCGCTGGCCCTCGAGGCGCGCGGTATCGAGTTCGAGCGCGCCCGCGTCGGCGATCGCTATGTCTTCGAGCGGCTGCTGGCGCGCGGCGGCACGGTGGGCGGGGAGTCCTCCGGCCATTTGATCTGCCTGGATCGATCGACCACCGGGGACGGCACCGTGTCGGCGCTGCAGGTGCTGGCCGCCATGTGTGATCGAAACCAGCCTCTGTCGCAGCTGGTCGCCCCACTGGAGAAGTGTCCGCAGACGCTGATTAATGTGCGTGTCGGGCGCGGTACGGCCGACGCGCTGATGGCCGACGCGTGCGTGATGCGGGCGGTGAGCGACGTCGAGGCTGCACTTGGCGGCGACGGGCGCGTATTATTACGGCCCTCGGGCACCGAGCCGCTGCTGCGGGTGATGGTCGAGGGGCGAGACGGCGAAGCGGTCGCGCGCCATGCCAGGAGCCTGGCCGATGTGGTCGATCAGCGGGCCGCGGTCTGAGGCGGACACACCATTCATCACGCAAGAGGGAATCCATGACACGTCGCAAATTCGTCGCCGGTAATTGGAAGATGAACGGCAGCGCGGCGCAGGTTGACGCCTTTGGCCGTGCCCTGGTCGAGGCTGCGCCGTCGCTCGATTGCCATCTCGCCGTGTGCGTGCCCTTCGTCTACGTGGAACGCCTCGCGCGGACACTCGAGCCGAGCCATGTGGCGGCCGGTGCGCAGGACCTGTCCAGCGAGCTCGAGCCCGGCGCCTTCACCGGCGAAATCCACGGCGCGATGCTGGCCGACTGCGGCGCGCGTTATGTCGTGGTCGGTCACTCCGAGCGACGCGAACTGTTTGGCGAGAGCGACGACGTCGTGGTGGCCAAGGCCGAAGCCGCGGTCGCCGCGGGCCTGACCCCGATCGTGTGTGTGGGCGAATCGCTCGAGCAGCGCGAGGCCGATGCCACGGAAAGCGTGCTCGCGCGCCAGATCGACGCGCTGACCGGGCGCTGCCAGCGCCGCACCCTGGAAGCCATGGTGCTGGCCTACGAACCGATCTGGGCCATCGGCACCGGGCGTTCGGCCTCGCCGGAACAGGCGCAGTCCGTTCATGCGTTTTTACGGTCCCAAATCGCGAACTGGGATGCTACAATAGGCGACTCGCTGCCGATCCTTTACGGCGGCAGCGTAAAACCGGATAATGCGGCGGCGCTTTTCGCGGGCGCAGACGTCGACGGGGCACTCGTCGGCGGGGCGTCGCTCAAAGCGGACTCATTCGTCGACATCGCGCGCGCTATGGTCTAGTGCGCCGAGCGGACTGATTGCATGGTTTATACGATTCTGGTGATCGCGCAGGTTGTGATCGCGCTTGCGCTGATTGCGCTGATTCTGTTGCAGCACGGCAAGGGCGCTGATGCTGGCGCCGCGTTCGGCAGCGGCGCCTCGGGCACCGTGTTCGGTGCCAAGGGTTCGGCCAACTTCATGAGTCGTGCCACCGCGGGTCTGGCCACGCTGTTCATGCTGGCCAGCCTGACCCTGGCCTATCTCGTGAACGGGGCCAGTACCGCGGGCGGCGGTGGCAGCGTGACCGATCAGCTGACGCAGGGCTCGGGCAGCAAGCCAGCCGTGGCCCAGCAGCAGACAGGCAACAAGGCCGGCGGCGGTCAGGCGAACAAGGTCCAGGGCGGTTCGTCCGGATCCGGTTCGGGTAGTGAGGCCGCAGGTGCGAGCAAGAGCAAGAGTAAAGGGCCCAAGATTCCCGATTAGCCCGCGGGACGATTTTGCCGACGTGGTGGAATTGGTAGACACGCTGTCTTGAGGGGGCAGTAGCGAGAGCTGTGCCGGTTCGAGTCCGGCCGTCGGCACCACACCAAGCCGTGTCCTGTTTCAGGGCGCGGCTTTTTTGGTTCATCGCGGCGGATTCATACAGATGGCGGTTCGTTTGGCGCGCCGGTTCGTTGGCATTTGACGTTCTTGAGTCCGCAAAGGGCGCAAATGACGGACTGAGTTCGTGGCCGTCGTGGTCTCGGGGTGTGCAGGGCTACTCTCTTCGTTCCTTAAGGCATTTGTCCGCAGATCAACACCGATTCACGCAGATGGCGGTGGGTCGTTTGGGGCGCTGGTGCGATCGTGGCACGAACAACTGTATGCGCTTTGTTCACAAGCGAATCAATCGGGTTACGCGCTTCGTTCGACGCCGTCGCCGGTTAGCGCCCCGAATCCGCTATGCCGCGAAAGTACAACCGCATCGGCGTGAATCGGTGTTGATCTGCGGACATGTTCTTCGACGAACGAAGCCCGAAAGCATAATGCGCCACGCGTCTGCCAGGTCGAAATACCCGTCCGCCATTAGCGTACTTCGGCGTTCATTTGCGGATCGGGTTTGCGATATACGTGGTTTCGGGGCGCTGCACGATTGGCTCGCTTCGTTCCTTAAGGCATTTATCCGCAGATCGACGCCGATTCACGCAGATGGCGGTGGGTCGTTTGGGGCGCTGGTGCGATCGTGGCACGAACAACTGTATGCGCTTTGTTCGCAAGAGTCGTAGGTCGGCTTAGGCCGTAGGCCGTAAGCCGACATGGCCGACCGCACCCTACTTGCGGACTGGCGTCCATGTCGGATTACGCTGCGCTAATCCGACCTACACGACCAGGTCGCGACCGCCGTGGTCTTGGGGCGCCGCAGGACTGCTCTCTTCGTTTCTCAAGGCATTTATCCGCAGATCAACACCGATTCACGCAGATGGCGGTGGGTCGTTTGGGGCGCTGGTGCGATCATGGCGCGAACAACTGTATGCGCTTTGTTCACAAGCGAATCATTCGGGTTACGCGCTTCGTTCGACGCCGTCGCCGGTTAGCGCGTCGAATCCGCTAGGTCGCGAAAGTACAACCGCATCGGCGTGAATCGGTGTTGATCTGCGGACATGTTCTTCGGCGAACGAAGCCCGAAAGCATGAAGGTGCCCGGCGCGAAGTCGTGCGCAATCGCGACAGGCCCGAGCGATGCTCCCCGGAAATCGTGGTGGAGAGCGGCGCATAAAACACGACGGGCGTTGCAGTTCCGGGGTATCTGGGCGTTCCGATCGCCCGTCATGCCGGGCTTCGCGATGCCTTTGCAATAAACTCGCAACAAAAGGCTTGCGTCTGTCGGCGTCTATGCTAATCTGCGCCTCGCGTTGACCGATTGGACGGCCAGTCGGGCGGCTTTCAAAGCCTTTCGGAGAAAATTTCCGGCTTGCTTTGCAGTCCGCAACTTGTTATAGTTTCGCGCTCATCGGGTGCGGGGTGGAGCAGTCTGGCAGCTCGTCGGGCTCATAACCCGAAGGTCGCAGGTTCGAATCCTGCCCCCGCTACCACAACTGGTTATCGAAAAGCCCCCGATGCGGGGCTTTTTTGTTGGCGACTCATAATCGCCGAGTCTCAAGATTATGCCGCACCGCCTGCACAAGCTGCTCGAACCTGTCGTGACCGATATGGGCTACGAGTTGTGGCACCTGGAGTCGGTGGGCGCTGGCGCGAACGCGGTGGTGCGGCTGTATATCGATTCGCCCGACGGAATCGGCATTGAAGATTGCGAAGCGGTCAGCCATGAGGTGAGCGCGGCGCTGGACGTGGCCGACGGCGAGGGTGGCGCGAGTTACCAGCTCGAAGTGTCGTCGCCGGGTCTGGACCGGCCGCTCGCCAGCGCGGCGCATTTTCAACGCTTTGTCGGCGAGCGCGCGCGTGTGCAGATGTTTGCGCCGGTGTCGGGTCAGCGGAAGTTCAAGGGTCGAATTCACGCCGTGAAGGGTGAGGTGGTTGAGTTGGCGTGTGATGACGCCACATACGACCTGCCTTTGGGCGATATGGCCAAAGCGCGACTGGAGCCGGTATTCGACAACGACGAGTGAGGCGACGGATCGGGTCTGCAACGGTCCTTCCGGGCCGGCGTAAGCGAAACACTCAGGTGGTGTGATGAATAAAAATGTCCTTTTAGTCGCCGAAGCGGTATCGAACGAGAAAGGCGTCGATCGCGAGATCATCTTCGAGGCGATCGAGGCCGCGCTGGCGTCGGCGACCCGCAAGAAGCATGGCGGGGAGATCGCGGTGCGTGTCGAAGTCGACCGCAAGACCGGCGATTACAAGACGTTTCGTCGCTGGCAGGTGATCGATCCCGGTGCCGAGGGCGAGGACGGCGAGCCGGTGTTCATTGAAGCCCCGGATCGCGAGATCTCTCTCGAGACCGCGCGCGAAACGCATCCCGAAGTCGAGGTCGGCGATTTCATCGAGCAACCGATGGAATCGGTCGAGTTCGGCCGTATCGCGGCGCAGGCGGCCAAGCAGGTTATCGTACAGAAAGTGCGCGAGGCCGAGCGGGCCCAGATCGTGGACGCCTACAGGCACCGTGTCGGCGAGTTGATCACGGGGCTGGTCAAGCGCATGGAGCGCGGCGCCGTCATTCTCGACCTGGGCGGTAACGCCGAGGCGATCATTCCGCGTGATCAGATGATTCCGCGCGAGCCGATGCGCCCGGGCGACCGGGTCCGCGGTTATCTGTATGATGTCCGTCCTGAACAGCGTGGGCCGCAGCTGTTCGTGTCCCGCAGCAAGCCGGAGTTTCTCATCGAGTTGTTCAAGCTCGAGGTGCCGGAAGTCGGTCAGGGCCTGATCGAGCTGCGCGGGGCCTCGCGCGATCCGGGGTTGCGTGCCAAAATTGCGGTGCAGGCCAAGGATCGCCGGATCGATCCGGTCGGCGCCTGCGTCGGCATGCGCGGCTCACGGGTGCAAAGCGTGTCCAACGAGCTTGCCGGCGAACGCATTGATATCATCATGTGGAACGAGAATCCGGCACAATTCGTGATCAATGCCATGGCGCCGGCGGATGTCGAATCCATCGTTCTCGACGAGGATTCGGGTAGTATGGATCTGGCGGTGGCCGAGGATTCCCTGGCCAAGGCGATTGGCCGCGGCGGTCAGAATATTCGTCTGGCCTCCGAGCTGACGGGTTGGAAGCTCAACGTCATGACGCTCGAGGACGCGGACGCGAAGAGCGAGGCCGAAGGTGAACAGCTTCAGGTCATGTTTCGCGAACAACTCGATGTCGATGACGAGGTCGCGGTTATCCTCGTTCAGGAAGGTTTTACCTCGACTGAGGAAATCGCCTACGTGCCCGAGGCTGAATTGCTCGAGATCGAGGAATTCGACGAGGATATCGTCGAGGAGTTGCGCAGTCGCGCACGCGATTACCTGTTGTCCAAGGCGATCTCGAGCGCCGAAGGCGGCGACGCGGAATATGAGCCGGATCTGCTCGAAGTCGACGGTGTCGACGAACAGTTCGCGGGCCAGCTGGCGGCAGCCGGCGTGGGCTCGCGCGACGAGCTGGCCGAACTCGGCGCCGACGAGCTCATGGAGCTGGTCGAGATCGACGAGAAGGCCGCCGGCGAGCTGATCATGGCCGCCCGGGCGCACTGGTTTGCCGATGAGCAGGCCAGCGCAGAATAATTAGGGCGATCGAACGGAACGGATGGCCCCGCCGATAGCGCGTGGGCACCACGGAGTAAGTAAAATATGGCGCAAACGACAGTCAAACAGCTGGCATCGGAAGTCGGTATTCCGGTGGAGCGACTTGTCTCGCGCTTGGCCGAGGCGGGCGTATCCGCTTCCACGGCCGACGATCAGATCAGCGACGACGATAAACTCAAGCTGTTGCGTCACTTGCGCTCGGCGGACACAGGCCGCTCGGGCGGAAAGCTCGGTACCAAGCGGTCCGGCGTATCGTCGCGCCGGCGTTCAACGTCGGAGCTCAAGGTCAACACCGGGCGTGGTGGATCGTCGGGCCGTACGGTCAGTGTCGAGGTGCGCAAGCGGCGTACGTTCGCGAACCGCGGCCAGGAAGCCGCGGGCGACGACAAGCCCGAGAACGAGGCGAGCGCGCAGCCGGCGCAGAGCCAGGAGCTCGACCAGGCCGCCGAGCAGGCGCGCGTGGAGGCGGAGGCCGCCGAGCGCGCGCAGCGCGAGGAGCGTGAGCGCAAGGAGGCCGAGGACCGCGCCCGGCGCGAAGAGGAAGAGCGCCAGCGCGCTGAGGCCGAAGCCAAGCGCCAGGCCCAGATCCAGGCGCGAAAGGACGCCGAAGCCCAGGCCAGTCGCGAGGCCATGGAGCGTGAGCGTGCCCGTCTCGGGGTTCGGGTCGACGCCGCGCGCTCGCGTGCACAGGAAAACCTGCGGCGGGCCGCGGAAAGTCATGGCCGCACCGAAGAGGACGTGGCGCGCGAGCGCGAGCGGGCTCGCGGCGCCGAAAGCGGTGCTGGCGCGAGTGCCGCCAAGGCGGCGCCCGCTGGCGGCAACAAGCCGCGCAAGGAGCTGCATGTCGCCGAAGGCAAGCAGGGTCGGCGCAAGGACAAGAAGAAGCGAGGCGGCGGCCGGCGCCAGAAGAACGTCAACGTGGCCACCGAGCATACCTTTGAACGTCCGACAGCCCCGGTCGTGCGCGACATCGAGATCCCCGAAACCATCACCGTGGCCGATCTGGCGCAGAAGATGGCGGTCAAGGGCGGTGAAGTGCTCAAGCGCATGATGCGCCTTGGCGTGATGGCGACCATCAACCAGACGGTTGATCAGGAAACCGCCCATATCATCGTCGAGGAAATGGGCCACAACCCGAAACCCGTGCATTCGGAAACCGCCGAAGAGGCGCTGGCCGAGGAAGTGCGGGCCGAGGAAGAGCAGGTCGAGGGCGTGCCGCGGGCACCGGTGGTGACCATCATGGGCCACGTCGACCACGGCAAGACCTCGCTGCTGGACTACATTCGGCGCACCAAGGTGCAGGCGGGCGAGGCCGGTGGCATTACCCAGCATATCGGCGCCTACCATGTGCAGCACGACAAGGGCGCGATCACGTTCATCGACACCCCGGGCCACGCGGCGTTCACGCGCATGCGTGCACGCGGTGCCGAAATTACCGATATCGCGATTCTGATCGTCGCGGCTGATGACGGCGTCATGCCGCAGACCAGGGAATCGATCCAGCATGCGCGCGCCGCCGGCGTGCCCATCGTGGTCGCCGTGACCAAGATGGATGTCAGTGGCGCCGACATGGACAAGGTCAAGTCGGGCCTGTCGGCCGAGGGCATCATCCCCGAGGACTGGGGCGGCGACGTGCAGGTGGTGCCGGTTTCGTCCAAGACCGGCGAAGGCATCGACGACCTGCTGGACGCGGTGCTGTTGCAGGCCGAGGTTTCCGAGTTCAAGGCGCCGATCGATGTCGCCGCGCGCGGCGTGGTGATCGAATCCAGCCTGGAGAAGGGCCGTGGCCCGGTGGCGACCATTCTGGTCAAGGCCGGCAGGCTCAAGCGCGGCGACAGTATTCTCGCGGGGCCGCATTACGGTCGCGTCCGGGCGATGTTCAACGAGCTCGGCGAGCAGGTGAAGGAGGCCGGCCCGTCGATACCGGTGGAGGTGCTGGGTCTGTCGGGCACCCCGGAAGCCGGCGACGATGCCTTCGTGGTGGCGAACGAGAAGAAGGCGCGCGAAATCGCCGCCCAGCGCGAGGAGCATCAGCGCGAGTCGAAGCTGGCCCAGCAACAGGCGGCACGGCTCGAGGAGGTGTTCTCCGCGATCGGCGACGACGGTCCGACCGAAACCAAGGATCTCAACCTGCTCATCAAGGGCGACGTGCAGGGCAGCGTGGAAGCGCTGGTCGAATCGCTGCGCAAGATCCCGAGCGAAGAGGTCAAGATCCGGATCATTTCGAGTGGTGTCGGCGGTATCAGCGAATCCGACGTCGAACTCGCGCTGGCCTCACAGGCGATCATCATCGGTTTCAACGTGCGTGCCGATAACAAGGCGCGCAAGACGATCGCGGAAGCCGGCGTGGATGTGCGCTACTACAGCGTGATCTACGAGGCGATCCAGGACGTCACCGATGCGGTCAGCGGTCTGCTGGGCACCGAGCTGCGCGAAGAGATCATCGGCCTGGCCGAGGTACGCGACGTGTTCCGCTCCTCCAAGCTCGGCGCGATCGCCGGTTGTGTGGTCGCCGACGGTGCGGTGGTGCGGGGTCAGCCGATCCGCGTGCTGCGCGACAACGTGGTGATCTACGAGGGCGAACTGGAATCGCTGCGGCGCCACAAGGACGCGGTGGATCGTGTGCCCGCCGGCACCGAATGCGGTATCGGCGTGAAGAACTACAACGACATCAAGCCGGGCGATCAGATCGAGGTGTATGAGCGCACTGAGGTTCAGCGCAAGGTCGCCGACACCGAGACGGCCTGAGCCGGCGATGGGACGCGAATTCTCACGTCATCAGCGGGTCGGTGAGGAGCTCAAGCGCGAGCTCGGGGTCCTGATCGCCACACAGGTCAAGGATCCCCGGGTGACGTTCGTCACGATCACGGACGTCGAGGTTTCTCCGGATCTGAAATATGCGAAGGTGTTTGTCAGCAACTTCGACGTGACCGCGCCCGCCGAGAAATCGGTGGAGGCGATCGCGGGGCTGCGGGCCGCCCGGGGTTTTCTCAAAAAGCATCTCGGCCAGCGCCTGCGGTTGCGGGTGATGCCGGATCTGCGCTTCATCGAGGATGCAACCGAGCGGGAAGCGCAGCGTCTGGACCAGATCATATCCGGCGCGGTGCGCGAAGACCGCGACAACGCCGAGTCCACCGCCCGCGAGGACGACACGGCGGGCCCGGATCGTGGCGCGTCGTAACAAGGGCCGCGACATCGACGGTGTGATTCTTCTGGACAAGCCGCTCGGCGTGTCCTCGAATCATGCGCTGCAGCGGGTGCGGCGGGCGTTCGATGCCCGCAAGGCCGGCCATACCGGCAGTCTCGATCCGCTGGCGACCGGTCTGTTGCCCGTGTGTCTTGGCGAGGCGACCAAACTGTCCGCTTATCTGCTGGCGGCCGACAAGCATTACCGGGTGACTGCGCGTATCGGTCGGGAAACCACGACCGGCGATGCCGAAGGCGAGTGGTCGCAAAGCAGCGACGTGGCCACGCCCACGGGCGATGCGCTGGCGTCGATACTGGCCGGGTTCGTCGGCGTCCAGACGCAGGTTCCGCCCATGTATTCGGCGCTGAAAGTCGACGGCAAACCGCTCTACGAATACGCACGCGAAGGCCGTACGATCGAGCGCGAGCCGCGAACGATTACCGTGCACGCGCTCGACCTGGTTACGGCCGGTGCGGACAGCCTGACGCTCGACGTGGCGGTAAGCAGCGGTACCTATGTGCGCACGCTGGTCGAGGATATCGCGCGCGCCTGGGGCGGTTGCGCGCATGTCGCCTCGTTGCGTCGCACTCGGGTCGGGTCGCTGGGCGCCGACGAGCCGATGATCGAACTCGCGTCGATCGAGGCGGCGGCTCGCGACGAGCCCGAACGCCTGCATGCCTGGCTGCGGCCGGTTTCGGCCCTGATTGGCGACTGGCCGGCGGCATCGGTCGATGCCGCGCAGGCTGACGCGATCCTGCATGGTCGAACGGTATACGGCGACTGGCCGGCGCGCGACGGGCTGTTGCGTGTGGTGTCGCCGGCGGGGCACCTCCTGGGCCTGGGCTATTGCCCGGGCGATGGCGCGCTTCGCCCGAAGCGGTTGTTCGCGCGCCCGCAACCATGAAAACGGCGAAACGCGCGGAAAATCGCCTTTTTAGCGGTTGTAAGCGCGCGCTTTCGCCGCTAGAATACGTCCTCCACCGAACCCGGCGGTCCCATCAGGCAACTGGCCAACGCACGGGCTTTTCCCAAAGGGTGAGCTGAACGTCGACTCGGCCCCGATTTGGAAAAAGCCAGACTGCAGCACGATCCAGTTGCGCGGGCTCGCCAAGACAACTCCAGGAGTGATTATGGCTCTGTCGACGCAAGAAAAAGCCGACGTTATCGAGAAATACGGCCGCGCAAGCAGCGATACCGGCTCGCCCGAAGTGCAGATCGCGCTGCTGACCACCCGTATCAGCCAGCTCGGCGCGCATTTCGACCAGCACAAGGCGGATCATCATTCGCGGCGCGGCCTGCTCAAGATGGTCAACCGTCGCCGCAAGCTGCTCGATTACGTGAAGCGTCATGACGCCAACCGCTACAAGACGATCATTCAGGATCTTGGTCTGCGTCGCTAAGCGCGCGATCATTTTCGCTTGATCGCCAAAGCGCCCCTCGGGATGCCCGAGCCGGGCGCTTTTTTGTTTCAGAAAGCAAGAAGCCAGGAAGAAATACGTGAGTAAAGTAGAAGTCACCAGCCGGCAAACGTTCCAGTACGGCGAGCACGACGTCACGCTGGAAACCGGTGAAATCGCGCGCCAGGCGGATGGCGCGGTCAAGGTCAGCATGGGCGACACCGTGGTGCTCGTCACCGCGGTCGGGAAAAAGGAAGCCAAGCCCGATGCGAATTTCTTTCCGTTGACCGTCAATTACCAGGAGCGCACCTATGCCGGCGGCAAGATCCCCGGCGGATTCTTCAAGCGCGAAGGCCGCCCGGGCGAGAAGGAAACGCTGACCTGCCGTCTGATCGATCGCCCGATCCGGCCGCTGTTTCCCAAGGGTTTCCATAATGAAGTCCAGATCATTGCCACGGTGATGTCGGTCGATCCCGAGATCGATCCCGATATTCCTGCCATGATCGGTGCCTCGGCCGCGCTGGCGCTGTCGGGCATGCCGTTCGACGGCCCCATCGGCGGGGCGCGCGTGGGTTATGCCCATGGCGAGTACGTGCTCAATCCGAGCGCGACCCAGGCCAAGGAAAGCGACCTCAACCTCGTCGTCGCCGGTACGTCCGACGCCGTGCTGATGGTGGAATCCGAAGCCAAGCAGCTGTCGGAACAGATCATGTTGGGGGCGGTGCTGTTCGGCCACGAACAGTTGCAGGCCGCGATCCAGGCGATCAGCGCGCTGGCGGCGGAAGCCGCCAAGCCCGCCTGGCACTGGCAGGCGGCCGAGAAGGACGAGTCGCTGGCCGAGGCGGTCGCGCGCATTGCCGGCGAGGACGTCACCGCTGCCTACCAGATCGCCGACAAGCAGGAGCGCCAGACACGCCTCGGCGAGATCAAGGACAAGGTTGTCGAGGAAGTGGCGGCGGCCGAAGGTGAGGCGGGCTACTCGCGTGAAGACGTGAAGGGCGCGCTCGGCGATCTCGAGAAGAAGACCGTGCGTTCGCGGATCCTCGAAGGCGAGCCGCGTATCGACGGGCGTGACACGCGCACCGTGCGCGAGCTGACCATTCGCACCGGCGTGCTGCCCCGGACCCACGGCTCGGCGTTGTTCACCCGCGGCGAAACTCAGGCCCTGGCGGTCGCCACGCTCGGCACGGGTCGTGATGCGCAGCTCATCGACGCGGTCGAAGGCAAGTATGAAGACCCGTTCATGCTGCACTACAACTTTCCCCCGTACTGCGTGGGCGAGACCGGCTTTATGGGCAGCCCCAAGCGGCGCGAGATCGGCCACGGCAAGCTGGCCAAGCGCGGGATCATGGGCGTGTTACCGGATCTCGAGAACGAGTTCCCCTACGTCATGCGCGTGGTCTCGGAAGTCACCGAATCCAATGGCTCGTCCTCCATGGCCTCGGTCTGTGGCACCAGCCTGGCGTTGATGGACGCGGGCGTGCCGATCAAGGCGCCGGTCGCCGGTGTGGCCATGGGCCTGATCAAGGAAGGCGACAAGTTCGCCGTGCTCACGGATATCCTGGGTGACGAGGATCACCTCGGCGACATGGACTTCAAGGTGGCCGGGTCCAAGAACGGCATCACCGCGCTGCAGATGGATATCAAGATCGGCGGCATCACGCGCGAGATCATGGAAGTCGCGCTGGACCAGGCCCGGGAAGGCCGTCTGCACATCCTGGACGTCATGTCCGAGGCGATCGACGCGCCGCGCAAGGAAGTCTCCGAGTGGGCGCCGCGCATCTTCACGATCAAGATCGATTCGGAGAAGATCCGCGACGTGATCGGCAAGGGCGGGGCGACCATCCGCTCGATCACCGAAGAGACCGGCGCGTCCATCGACATCGAGGATGACGGCACGATTCACGTTGCCGCGGTCGACAAATCGGCGGCGGATCTCGCGATCCAGCGTATCGAGGAGATCACCAAGGACATCGAGGCCGGCCAGATCTACGAAGGCAAGGTCGTTCGCATCGTCGACTTCGGCGCCTTCGTCAACCTGGCGCCGGGCCGCGACGGTCTGGTGCATATCTCGCAGATCGCGCCGCATCGTGTGGAGAACGTCACGGACGAGCTGTCCGAAGGCCAGATGGTCAAGGTCAAGGTGCTGGAAGTCGATCGTCAGGGCCGTGTCCGGCTTTCGATGAAGGAACTGGCCGAGCCCGAGGCAAGCGCCGAGGGCTGATCGTTCCGGTTGCTGATCTGGCGGCAACGCGAAAGGCGCCTCCCCTGGGGCGCCTTTTTCATGCGCGCTGATTATCCGCCTGGGCCGGCCCGACCCCGGCGACTGCGGCGCGCGCCGTGCCATGGGATCGTGACCATAAAAAAAGCCCCCTTGGGTAAGGGGGCTAAGTGCGAGAAAGGCCGTTAGGCCTTTCGGAGGAGATACGGTGGTCGCCTTTGCGACCGTGGCCTAAGTATAGTACGACTTTCGTATAAATCAAGCGTCGTCGCCAGAAATTTTCCCGGCCCATTCAATCGGATGGCCGGTTACGCCCGGTGCCGGTCGGCCCGCCCTCTTCGGGGGGGCGTTCGGTTGCCCGCTCTTTCGCCGCTGACGAGTCACGGCGCGCCATGTTGGCGAGAAACTCGCGGCGTACACTGCGCCATAGGGGCAGCTGGTCCTGCGACAACTCGCGCAGGGCTGCGAGCGGGTTGTTGGCCCCCAGCAGACGGCGCAATCGGTCCCGGAACTGCGACTGCTGCTCGTTGAAGAATTCGAGCGACAGCTCGAGATACGAACTCATGGTGCTCTGCATCGAGTCGCCATAGAAGCGAATGATGTTGCGTAACACCTCGGTCCGAAAGATCGGATTGCCGCCTTCTTCCTGCTCGCTGATCACCTGCAGCAGGATGCTGCGGGTGATGTCGTGCCCGCTGCGCTTGTCCACGACCTTGAAGTCTTCGTTGGCGATGACGAGCTGGCGAATGTTCTCGAGCGTGATGTAGCGGCTGACTTCGGTGTCATACAGCCGTCGATTCGGATATTTGTTGATGATCCGCTGGGAGGACATCGGCGTCTCGATTACGACAGGTCGCGGGCGATGTCGTCAGTGTGCCAGACACGGGCAGCCCGACCCGGCCCCGTTGGGGGCCGGTCCCGTGCAACAAGCGCCCGCGGTCGCCTGCAGCGGCCGCTAGCGCCCGAGCTGACGCTCGCGGATCTCGTCGAGGCTTTTGCAGTCGACGCAGAGCGTGGCCGTCGGGCGGGCTTCCAGGCGCCGGATGCCGATCTCGGTGCCGCAGGTTTCGCAGAAACCGTATTCGTCCCGGTCGACCCGGGCGATGCCCTGGTCGATCTTGCGAATCAGCTTGCGCTCACGGTCCCGCGTTCGCAGTTCGAGGCTGAACTCCGACTCCTGGCTCGCGCGGTCGGTTGGGTCGGGGAAATTGGCCGCCTCATCCTTCATGTGATGCATGGTGCGATCGACTTCCTCCATCAGCTCTTTTTTCCACTGAACGAGGATATCGCGGAAGTGTTCGCGCTGCGCTTCATTCATATACTCCTCGTCCTCGGAAGGGACGTAGGGCGTAAACTCTTGAGGCGCGTCGAGTTTTGAGGTGTTTTCCGTAGTCGCCATTGTGTTCTCGGGTCGACAAACAGCGCGTACCTTTAGCAAAAATGATGCCGGTGTGCAATCAAATACCGCTATGGGCATGCATTCGGCCGGACGAATGGCGCCGTCGTGCGCAGCCGCGTGGCCGCCGCACGTCGGCGCTCGGCGCGCATGCGTCAGCCCCGGGCGCGGGTCGGCCGGTCCGCGGGCGTTGGGTCGCCGGTTTCGATATAGAGCAGCGTGGCGCCGATGACCGCAGCCGGCACGACCACCAGATTGGCCAGGGGAATCGCGGTCGCCAGTGTCACCACGCCCCCGAACCCGAGGTGGCGCCAGCCGTGCGCGTACAGGTGCTGCATCTTGTCGTCGAATGCCATGCCGCGATTCGCCATGGCCGGGTCGAGATACTCGAATGCCAGCATGAAGGCGCCGAACACGAACCAGAGCGGCGCGATCGCGAGGTTGGCCACCGGAATGAACAACAGCACCAGGCTCACCAAGCCCAGCAGCGCCGCGCGTGTGGCGTAATAGCGCAGGCGTCGCAATTCGCCGACCAGGCCGTCCCACATCTCGCCGGCGATGCTCAGGCCGCTGTTCGGTTCGTTTCCGGTCCGCAGTTGTTCCACGCGTGCCGAGAGCATGCCGTTGAACGGACTGGCGATGAGGTTGGCGAGCAGTGTGAACAGGTAACAGAAGGCCAGGGTGAACAGCGCCATCGCGAGCCACCAGAGCACGTCCCCGAGCCAGGCCAGCCAGTGCGGCAGGCCGGCCAGCCAGTACGTGAGCCAGTCGTCGATCTGCCAGCCGAACAGGCTGACCAGGGCAACGATCAGGGCGATGTTCACGACGATGGGCCCCACCACATAGCGGCGCAGTCCCGGCGCGCGCAACAGGTTGAAACCGCGCGCCAGATAGCTGGGGCCGATGACCAGTTCGCGGACGGGATTCATCTATCGTTCGCCTGCACGCTCTAGAATAACGTCGTTATTGTAGCCCTTGCGGCGTGGTTCAAATGCCGTATCGGCTGCCCGACGATGTTTCAGACAGCGAGTTACGACATGATCTCACCATCGTTGCTTCGCGCCGCCGCCGTGGCGCTGCTCATCCCGGTGTTGGGGCTGACGGCCTGTTCCAGGAGCAAGCAGGATCAGGCGGACAATGCCCGGGCGCAGTTACAGCAGGCCAACCAGAACCTCGAACAGGCACAGAAAAACCTGGCACAGGCGCAACAGCAGGCAGCCGATGCCAGGGCGTCGGCCAAGAAGAAAGAGGCACAGAAAAAACTCGCCGAGGCCAAACAGGATCGAGCGCGCGCCAGGCAGAAACACAGCGAGGCCAAACAGGCATCTGAGCACAAGACCGCGCAGGCCCGCAGCCATTCCAAGCCGGTATGCAGCGACTGCGGCACGATCAGTTCAATTACACCGATCCAGCGCAATGCGCAGCATGGTAGCGGTGTCGGCGCGGTGGCCGGTGGCGTTGCGGGCGGGGCCATCGGAAGCCAGATCGGCCACGGTGCGGGCAAGACCATTGCCGAGATCGCCGGCGCGCTAGGCGGCGCCTATGCCGGCAACGCCGCCGAGAAGCATATCCGCAAGATCACGGTGTATCGGGTCGACGTCGCCATGGATACTGGTGGCGCCCGCAGCGTGACGCTGGATTCGGTCAACGGCCTCAGCGCCGGCACGCGTGTGCGCGTCGACGGCAACAACCTGGCGCCCTTGCGATAGCGATGCGGTCCGCCGCGACCGTTGTGTTCGGCGCCCGACGCCGGCGTTACGCGAGATCGACCCGCGGCGCCGGTTGCCACCCCTCGGCCCGATGTTCGGCGATCACCGTGGTATCGATGCCGCCACGGACCCAGAACTCGGCGGTCAGACGCATGAAGCGCGGGGCGGTGGCGGCGACGAGGTCCGACAGAATCCGATTGGTTACGGCCTCGTGGAATGCGCCCTCGTCGCGATACGACCAGATATAGAGCTTGAGCGACTTCAGTTCCACGCAGGCCGCCTCCGGCACGTATTCGAGATGGAGCGTGGCGAAGTCGGGCTGGCCGGTCACGGGGCACAGGCAGGTGAACTCCGGAATCCGCATGCGGATCGTGTAATCGCGCTCGGGCTTCGGGTTGTCGAAGGTTTCCAGTGAACGGCTCGGGGAACTAGGCATGGTGCGATGGCATCGTGTCGGATCAACGCGGCGCTAGGTTACACTAGCCGGCTTTGCATGCGTAGCGGCGGGCAGCCGTGTCAGGGGCGACAATGCGCGAAATCCAGGGCATCACGATCGGCGCGACGGGCTGAACACCGCATGCGTCTGACCCAGATCAAGCTCGCCGGTTTCAAGTCGTTCGTCGATCCGACGACGCTTTCGCTGGCCTCGAATCTGACCAGCGTCGTCGGGCCCAACGGTTGCGGCAAGTCGAACGTGATTGACGCCGTACGCTGGGTGACGGGTGAGTCGAGCGCGCGGCAACTGCGGGGCGAGGCGCTGGAAGATGTCATCTTCAATGGCTCGCATGCCCGCAAGCCGGTGGGTCGGGCATCGGTCGAGCTGCGGTTCGACAACAGCGAAGGCAAGCTCGGCGGGCAGTACGGTGCCTTTGGTGAAATATCCATCCGGCGCGAACTGAGCCGCGACGGCGGCTCCAAGTACTTCATCAACAACACGCGGGCGCGTCGGCGCGACGTGGTGGATCTGTTTCTCGGCACCGGCCTGGGTGGCCGCAGCAACTACGCCGTGATCGAGCAGGGCGCGGTCAACCGTCTGATCGAGGCCAGGCCGGAGGACATGCGCCAGGTGCTCGAAGAGGCGGCCGGCATCTCCAGATACAAGGAGCGTCGCCGCGAGACCGAGAACCGTATTCGGCATACGCGCGAGAACCTGGAACGATTGGACGATCTCATCTCCGAGGTGAGCCAGCGCCTGGGCACGCTCAAGCGCCAGGCTGCCAACGCCGAGAAGTACAAGAGCTACAAGGCGGACGAGCGCCGGTTGCGGGCGGAATTGCTGACCCTGCGCTGGCAGGCGCGCGCCGGCGAAGTCGAGGCTGCCGAGGCCACGCTGCGCGCGGCCGAGGATCGACTGCGCGAGGCGATCTCGGCACGCCGCCGGGCCGAAAGCGCGCGCGAGGCGGCCAACAAGGCGCAGCAGCAGGCAATGACCGAAGTACAGAACCGCCAGGCCGCGTTCTACGACGCCCAGGCGAATGTGGGGCGGATCGAACAGGCGCTCGATCATGCGCGCGAAGTCGCGCAGATGCGCCAGCGCGAGCGCCAGGCGCTGGCCGATCGGCGCGATGCCCTGGCGCAACGGCGCGAGGCCGATCACGAGGCCGACCGGACGCTGGCGGCCGAACAGCAGACCCGCCAGGCCGAGCGCGATGCCGCGGCGGCCGACCTGGAGGCGGCGCGCGAGCGCCTGGCGGCGGCCGAGGAAGAGGCCACGCAGGCCGAGACCGCCTGGGATGCGTTCAACGCCGGCGAGCACAACCCGATGCAGCAACTCGACGCCGAGCGCACGCGCGCACGCTATGCGGCCCAACAACGCGACGCGCTGGCCGAGCGCGACGCCGCACGGCGCGGCGAGCGCGACCGCCTGCCGACGATCGATGAGTCGGCGCTCGCGGCGAGCGAACAGGACGTCGCGGCCCGCACGCAACAGCTCGAGGCCGATCGTGAGCAGGCCGCGGCCACGGCCGAAGCCATCGACGCGTTACGCGCCGAAATAGCCGAGCTGGAACAGCAACTGACGACGCAGCGCACCGCGCTCGGCGAGCGCCAGGCCGAGCTGGCCTCGGAGCGCAAGATGCAGCAGGCCGTACTGCGCGAAGACGACGAAGCGATCAATGCCTGGCTGGCGGCCTGCGGCCATGGCCAGGCCCAGGGCGTAGCGCGCCGCGTCCGAGTGCGTGACGACTGGCGGGCCGCGGCCGAAGCCGCGCTGGGCGCGCTGCTGCGAGGCTTCACGGTGGAAAGCCTGGCCAGTTCGGCCAGCGCACCGGCGTGGCCCAACGAGCCCGTCACCCTGATCGAATCCGATCGCGAGCCGGCAGTCGCGATGCCCGAGCCGCCGGCCGGTCTGGTCGCGCTGGCCGAGGGCATCGAAGGGCCGGCCGCGATCCGGGCGGCGGCCGCCCATGTTTTCGTGGCCCCGGACCTGTCCCGGGCGCTGGCGGCGCGCGAGCAACTGCGCCCGAATCAGCTGCTGGTCACCCCGGATGGCTGCCGGATCGGTGCCACCAGTCTCACCACGCCGGCCCCGGAATCGGCCGAGCGCGGCGTGTTCGAGCGCGAGCAACGGATCGCCGCGCTCGACGACGAAGTGCGCGATCTCGGCGCGCGCCGTTCCGCCAGCGAGGCCGCACTGGCGGAACGACGCGAGCAGCTCGAGACCCGTCGCGCCCGGGCCAACGAACTGGATGAACGGGTCGGCCAGAGCCAGCGCGCGCTGGAAACGCGGCGCGCCGAGCTGGAAGGCGAGCGCCTGCGGGTCGAGCAGACGCGCCGCCGCGATGCCGAGATCGAAGCGGAGCTGGCCGAGCTGGCCAGCCAGCATGCCGAGGCCGGCGCGCAGGCCGACGCCGCCGCGGCCCGGGTGGCCGAGCTGGAGACCGAGGCCGAGCGTTTCGCCGCCGCCCGCCAGCAGGCGCGCGATACGCTGGCGGCGACGCGTAACGCACGGGACAAGGCGCGCAGCGAGGCGGCCGCCGCCGAGCGTCGTCTGGGCGAACTCGACAGCGCCCGGTCGCAGCTGGCAAGCCGGCGGGAGAACCTGGCCTCGCGATTGGCGGATACCCAAACCGCCCTGGACGATGTCAATGGCCAGCTGGAACGTTTCGATGCCAGTGGCCCCGGCGAACAGGCGGCCAGCGAATACAGCGCCGACGATTTGCATGCAGCACGTGAAATCCAGGCGCGCGCCGAGCGCGAACTGCGTGCGGCACGCGAGTCGTTGACCGCGCGTGAAAACGAGTTGGAACAGAGCGCGCAGGCGGCGATGAACGCCGAGCAGGTCGCCGAGCGTGCGCGCGACGGCCTGCAACAGGCCAAGGTCGACGTCGAAACGGCGGGCGTGCGGCGCCAGGGCGTGGTGGAACAGTTGTCGGAACTGGGCGAGGCGCCGGCCGATATCGCCCGGACGCTGCCCGAGGACGCGACCGTCGACGCCTGGAATGAAGCGATCGAAGCCATCGAACGCCGGATCGCCCGGCTCGGCGCCATCAATCTGGCGGCGATCGAGGAATACGACGAAGTCGCCGCGCGCGAGCAATACCTCGGCGAACAGCACGCGGACCTGTCCGAGGCGTTGTCGACCCTGGAGCAGGCGATCGCCAGGATCGACCGCGAGACGCGCCAGCGCTTCAAGTCCACCTACGATCAGGTCAACAGCCGCTTCTCGGAGATGTTTCCGCAATTGTTCGGCGGCGGCGAGGCCGCGCTCGAACTGACCGACGAGGATTGGCTGACCACCGGCGTGCGCGTGATGGCGCGGCCGCCCGGCAAGCGCAACGCCTCGATCCAGATGTTGTCCGGCGGCGAGAAGGCGCTGACCGCGGTGGCGCTCCTGTTCGCACTGTTCGAGCTCAATCCGGCGCCATTCTGTATGCTCGACGAGATCGACGCGCCGCTCGACGATGCCAACGTCTCGCGTTTTTGTGAACTGGTGCGCAAGATGTCCGCACAGGTGCAGTTCATCGTCATCACGCATAATAAACTGACCATGGAATTGGCCGAACAACTCCACGGCGTGACCATGGCCGAGCCCGGCGTATCCCGGCTGGTCAGCGTCGACATCGATCAGGCGTTGGATCTCGCCGGCTAGCGTCCGCGCCGCCCACGGTCCCTCATCCACTTTCGCTCTCGTCGCCTATGTCTATCGTGCAGTGGCTTGTTCTGATTCTCGTTGTCGTCGTCGTTGCCGGCGTCTACTGGTATATCCGTCGTCAGGGCGGGGGCGATCCCTGGCAGGGCATGGACGACCCCGCGGCCGGGGGCAGCGAGCGCGCACCGGGCGGCGGCGATTCGTATATCGTCGGCGTACGCACGATCAACAAGGAGACGCCGGCCGACCGCAAGGCGGCGGCCGAGGCCGCGCGCGCCCGCGAGACCGAACAGGCGGCCGATCACGAGGCCACGGGCCGTACGCGCGCGGTACGCCAGCCGACGGCGG
>NZ_JBQDYE010000020.1:0-77454 GCF_052044155.1 Salinisphaera sp. SWV1 | reverse complement strand
AGCGGGTACGCGCGGCGGTGCGCCCGCACCCGACCGGCCCCGCCTGCGCCCCCGATGCCGCGAACGTCAGCAGCCCGCGCCGGAAATACGGCAGAATACGACGCATGAGATTACCCTCACCCCTCCCCCGATGACATTCGTCGTCATCGAAGTGCTGCTTGCCGCGGCCGCCTATGCCGCCGCGACCTACGCCGTCTACCAGCATCATGCGGCGGGCGCGCCTTACCCGCGCGTGACCCTGCTCGCGGGCCTGGGCCTGGTGATGCATGTCATCGCGCTGGTGCACATGACGTTGCATACCGGCGCGATGATCATCGGCGTGGGCTCCGCGCTGTCATTGTTCGCCTGGCAGGCCGCGCTGCTGCTTTGGCTGTTCTCGCTCAAGCGCTCGATCGGTGCCCTGGGGCTGGTGATGTATCCGGTGGCCGGCCTGTGCGCGATCGCCGGCCTGCTCGTGCCGGACCCGAACGGCGCCCATGAGCCGCTGAGCTGGCCGCTGCAAATCCATATCGTGCTGTCCATGCTGGCCTACGGCCTGCTCACACTGGGCGCGGTACAGGCGGCGGTGCTGTCGCTGCAGCATCGCCAGCTGCGCCAGCATCCGCCGTCGGGGCTTTTTACCACGCTGCCGCCATTGCAGACGATGGAGACGCTGCTGTTCCGCCTGATCGGCGCGGGCTTTTTCATGCTCAGCCTGGCAATCGCCACGGGCGCGCTGTTCATCAGCCACCTGTTCGAACAGCACCTGGCGCACAAGGCGGTGCTGTCGGTCGCGGCCTGGCTGGTGTTCGCCATTCTGCTGTTCGGGCGCTGGCGTTACGGCTGGCGCGGGCGGGTCGCGGTACGCGGCGTGATGATCGGTTATGTGGTGCTGGTGCTGGCGTATTTCGGCAGCAAGTTGGTGCTCGAGCTGATTCTGGGCGAACATTGGTGGTAGCTGTCGCGTACGAGCCGCCCGGCCCCTTCATTTGATCACGAGCCCGTAGCTGTTGGACGCAATCCCCCTGTGGGTGCTATTCGGCATCCTCATCCTGATGCTGGTTCTGTCGGCATTCTTCTCCGGCTCCGAAACCGGGCTGATGACCGTCAATCGCTATCGCATGAAACACATGGCCAAGAGTGGCCATGGCGGCGCCAGGCGCGCGGCCGAAATGCTGGAAGCGCCGGACAAGCTGATCGGGCTCATTCTGCTCGGCAACAACCTGGTCAACATCATCGCCTCGTCGCTGGCGACGGTGATCGGCATCCGCCTGTACGGTGATTTCGGCGTGGTCTTGTCGACCATCGCGCTGACCATCGTGGTCCTGGTGTTCTCCGAGGTCACGCCCAAGACCTTGTCGGCGCTGTATCCGGAGCGCATCGCCTATCCGGCGGCCTATGTCTACAAGCCGCTGCTCAAGGTGCTCTGGCCGCTGGTCTATCTGTTCAACTCGGCCGGGCGCGGCGTGCTCCGGCTGTTGCGCGTCTCGCCGGAAGACGCCGCCGGACACTCGCTGTCGTCGGAAGAGCTGCGCACCGTGGTCACCGAAGCCGGCGCCATGATTCCGCGCCGACACCAGAAGATGCTGCTGTCGATCCTCGACATGGAGAATGCCACCGTCGAGGACATCATGGTGCCGCGCAACGAGATCATTGGCATCGACATCAGCAAGCCCTGGCCCGAGATCCTGGAACAGCTGGTGCACAACCAGCACACGCGGCTGCCGCTGTTCGACGGCTCGATCGACGAAATCAAGGGCATCGTGCACATGCGTCGCCTGCTGGCACTGATCACGAATGACGAACTGGATCAGGATTCGCTGGTCTCGCTGGCGAGCGCGCCCTACTTCATCCCGGAGAGCACGCCGCTCAACCAGCAGCTGCTCAATTTCCAGAATCAGAAACGCCGGATCGGCTTCGTCGTGGACGAATACGGCGATATCCAGGGCCTGGCCACGCTGGAAGACATTCTCGAGGAGATCGTCGGCGAATTCACCACCGACCCGCTCACGCGTGTGAAAAACGTCACCATGGACGGCGAGAACAGCTATCGGGTCGACGGCACGGTTTCGATCCGCGCGCTCAATCGCGCCCTCGGCTGGAAGCTGCCGGTCGACGGGCCGCGCACGATCAACGGCCTGATCACCGAGCAGACCGAAACCATCCCCACCGCCGGCACCCGCGTGAAGATCGGCAAGTATGTGTTCGAGATCACCGAAACCAGCGCCAACCTGATCCAGACCGTGCGCATCCAGCCGCCGCGCCGCAAGCCACGCCGGACCAAGCCGGCAACGGAGACCGAGGGCGGTAACGCCTGATCCCGAGTCGCGCTCCAAGCCGGCTCGCAAACGAGCGGCTTGGAGCGCGTTTCAAAACTTGAAGACGGGCGCGTCATGTCCGTCGGCTTAGCGAAGCGTCATCCGCCTTGGACGCCACCGACCGTGTGGCGGTGCAGTCGGCCAGGTCAACTTTCAGCCTGCGACGCGGCAGGCACCGTTCTGCTCTCGGGCTTCGCTTAGCGAACAAAATCCGTCCGCAGATCGACGCTGATTCACACCGATGCGGATGTACTTTCCCGGCGTGGCGGATTTGAGGCGCTCATTGCGCCACGGATCGAACTCATACGCCCGAGCGGCTCACCGCCCCATCTGCGTAGATCTGTGTTGATCTGCGGAAAAATGCCTTAAACGCACTCTCGCGGCGTCTCTCGTGACGACACGCCCTGGTATTCCGGCCGAAATGGAGACAATGCGCAGCTCGGGCGAGGTTCAGCCAGTCACGGCCTCGATCGCCTCGCCGAGCCGCGCCACCGGGATCACCTCGAGTTCGCCCACGCGGCGCGAGCGCGGCGCATTGGCCTTGGGCACGATCGCGCGCGTGAACCCGTGTTTGGCGGCTTCACGCAATCGATCCTCGCCGCCCGGCACCGGCCGGATCTCGCCGGCCAGGCCGATCTCGCCGAAGATGATCAGCTTTTCGCCGAGCGCCTTGTCGCGAAAGCTCGAGAGTGCCGCCAGCACCACGGCGAGATCCGCCGCCGTCTCGGTCACCCGCATGCCGCCGACCACGTTGACGAACACGTCCTGATCGCCCAGTGCGATGCCGCCGTGACGATGCAGCACCGCGAGCAGCATCGCCAGACGCTGCGAATCGGGACCGAGCGCCACGCGGCGCGGATTGTGCAGCTGCGAGCCATCCACCAGCGCCTGCACCTCGACCAGCATCGGTCGCGAACCTTCACGCGTGACCATCACCGCGCTGCCCGGCACCGCGGTCTCGTGGCGCGACAGGAAGATCGCGCTGGGATTGGTCACCTGCTTCAGGCCGGCGCCGGACATGGCGAATACACCGAGCTCGTTGACCGCACCAAAGCGATTCTTCACCGCCCGGATGACGCGAAAACGCGACGACGCCTCGGCCTCGAAATACAACACGGTATCGACCATGTGCTCGAGCACGCGCGGCCCGGCAATGGTGCCTTCCTTGGTCACGTGGCCGACGATGATCAGCGCGGTGCCGGTGGCCTTGGCGAAACGCACCAGCATGGACGCCGACTCGCGCACCTGGGACACGCTGCCCGGCGCCGACGACAAGGCCTGGGAAAACACTGTCTGGATCGAATCGATCACCAACAGGCGCGGCGCCTGCGGCTTGGCCAGCGCCAGCACGCGCTCGACACAGGTCTCGGCCAGCACCGACAGATCCGCATCCGCCACGCCGAGGCGCTGGGCGCGCAATTGGACCTGCTCGAGGGACTCCTCGCCGGTGTCGTAGAGCGCCGGGATATCGGCCGACAGCTGGGCCAGCACCTGGAGCAGCAGCGTGGACTTGCCGATGCCGGGATCGCCGCCGATCAGAATCACCGAACCCGGCACCAGGCCGCCGCCGAGTACGCGATCGAGTTCGGACAGTCCCGTCGGCGTGCGCGGGGTCTCACGCGGCTTGATCGCGTTGAGTTTGTGTACCTGCGGCGTGGTATCGCCGAACGATACCGGCGGCGCGGCCACGCCAGGCCTCGAAGGCGCCGCGGGCACGCTTTCGGTGAGCGTATTCCAGGCACCGCAGTCCGGACACTGGCCGGACCATTTGGGCTGGGTCGAACCGCACTGATCGCAAACGAAAACAGTTTTGCTCTTGGCCATCGGGCGTCGCTCGGGGCTGGTTCGGTCGGGCTCGCGCACCGGCGCGAGCATCAACACAGCGTGGGCAAACGGGCATACTAGGCGCGACAACAACCGGGAGTACAGCGCTCGACCATGGTGGATCGCGAGGATTTCGAATTTGACAGCCGCGGCACAACCTGCCGGGCCTGGTTCTATCCGGCACAGAACGAGTCGATGGAGGCCCCGGCCGGCGTGCCGGCCATCGTCATGGCCCACGGCCTGGGCGGCACCCGCGACGCCGGCCTGGAACCCTACGCCGCCACCTTCGCCAACGCCGGCTTTGCCGTGCTCGTTTTCGACTATCGCTATTTCGGTGCCAGCGGCGGCCGTCCGCGCCAGCTGCTGTCGGTTTCTGCACAGCTGGCCGACTGGGCCGCGGCGATCGCCGCCGTGCGCGAAGTCGCGGGCGTGGACGCCGACCGCGTTGCACTGTGGGGTACGTCGTTCTCCGGCGGCCATGTGATCGCGGCAGGCGCCGCCGACAAACGGGTTGCCGCCATCAGCGCCCAGGGCCCGATGATGGACGGCCGCGCTGCGGTTTTTAACGTGCTGCGCCGCCATGGCCTGCGGCACATGCTGCGCCTGATCGTGGCGGGCCTGCGCGACAGCCTGGCCAATCTCGCCGGCGCCGAGCCTTACCGGATTCCACTGGTGGCGCGCGCGGGCGGGCTGGCGGCCATGGCCACCGAGGATGCCTACGAGGGTTACCGGGCGATTGCCCCGGCGGACTGGCGCAATGAAATGAGTGCCCGCACGCTGCTCACGCTGGCGCTGTATCGGCCCGGCCGCAAGGTCGGCCGTTTGCGTTGCCCCACGCTGATCCAGATCTGTGACCAGGACACGGTGGCACCGCCCGCCGCCGCCACCGCGGCCGCGGCCCGCGGCGGCGACCACATCATCGAGCGCCACTATCGCATCGGCCATTTCGATATCTATCGCGGCGCCGGCTTTCGCCAGTCCAGCAGCGACCAGCTGGCATTCTTCCGGCGCGCGCTGGCAGCGCGCCGCCGCGAAGCCCCGGCCACCGATGCCTGATCAGACGATCTCGACGCTCACACGCGCGGTCAGCCGGCAAAACAATTCGTAGGCAATGGTGCCGGCGGCCGCCGCGACCTCGTCCGCAGGCAGCCCCGGGCCCCAGAGCGTGACGCGCTCGCCCACGCCGGCCTCGGGCACCGCGCGCAGGTCGACCGTGATCATGTCCATCGACACCCGGCCGACCAGCGCCGCCCGCAGCCCGCGCACGAGCACGGGCGTGCCGGACGGGGCATGGCGCGGATAGCCATCGCCGTAGCCGATACCGATCACCCCGACGTCCATGTCCTCCGGCGCTCGCCAGGTGGCACCGTAGCCGATCGGCTCACCCGCCACCACGCGGCGCCGGCTGATGATCGGCGCGGTCAGATGCATGGCCGGCCGCAGGTCGTGATCGGCGGCCGTGGCATCGACCATGGGCGAGCTGCCGTACAGCATGATGCCCGGGCGCACGACGTCGGCATGCGCGGCCGGCCAGGCCAGCACACCAGCGGAATTGGCAATCGAACGCTGGCCGTCGAGTTCGGCCGTGCCGTGGGCGAACGCCGCAAGCTGGCGCTCGGTCATCGGGTTCGACGGGTCATCGGCACAGCCGAGGTGGGTCAGCCAGCCCACGCAACGCACATGGCGCAACGCCCGCAGGTGCGCGGCGACTGCCGCCGCCTCGCCGGGGGCGAAGCCGAGCCGGTGCATGCCGGAGTCCAGCTTGATCCAGACCGACAATACCGGGCCGACATAATCGGCCAACGCCGTCAGATGCGTGCGATCGAAGACCACGGGCCGCACGTCGTGTGCGGCCGCGAGCGCGCAGGCATCGACATCCAGCGGCTGCGATAACGTCATGATCGGCTGGGTGATCCCGCTCCAGCGCAGTTGCATCGCCTCGTCCAGGCTCGACACCGCGAAGCCGTCGGCCGCCGCGAGCGCGTTCGCAACCGTCGTCGCGCCATGACCGTAGCCATCGGCCTTGACCGCGGCGTACACCGCGCGGTCCGGCGCCAGCGCGCGCACGCGTTCCAGGTTATGCGCCAGCGCGGCGCGATCGATGGTCGCCAGCGCCCGCATCAGCCGCCCCCCCGATCGGCGCGACACCGGCGAACGCGGTATGAAAGGCGAATAAGACATCGCTAGTCCATGAAGTCGTCGTCGTAATGTTCCTGCAGGTTCTCGAACCGCGTGAGATGCGACAGGAAGGCCGTGCGTGCCGTGCCGAGCGGGCCGTTGCGCTGCTTGCCGATGATGATCTCGGCCACGCCCTTGTCCTCGGTGTTCTCGTTATAGACCTCGTCGCGGTACACGAACATGATGACGTCCGCGTCCTGCTCGATGCCGCCGGATTCGCGCAGGTCGGACATGCGCGGGCGCTTGTTGTCGCGCTGCTCGACCTGGCGGTTGAGCTGTGACAACGCGATCACCGGCACATTGAGCTCCTTGGCCATGGCCTTGAGCTGTCGCGAGATTTCGGAAATCTCGTTGGTGCGGTTTTCCTTGGTGCCCGGCACCTGCATGAGCTGCAGATAATCGACCACGACCAGACCGATATCGTGCTCACGTTTCAGGCGACGCGCGCGGGCGCGCATCTCGGACGGCGACAGTCCGGCGGAATCATCGATGAACAGGCGGGCGTTCTCGTTCATGATGCCGATGGCGGACGTGATCTTGGGCCAGTCGTCCTCGGTCAACCGGCCGGAACGCAGCCGGGTCTGATCCACCCGGCCCCAGGACGAGATCATGCGGATCACAAGCTGTTCCGCCGGCATTTCCAGCGAGAACACCGCAACCGGCACCTTCTCCTTGATGGCGATGTTCTCGACGATGTTCATCGCCAGCGACGTCTTGCCCATGGACGGGCGCCCGGCCAGGATCAGCAGGTCCGCAGCCTGCAGCCCGTTGGTCATCTTGTCGAATTCGATCAGCCCGGTCGGCACCCCCGAGAACGAGCCCTCGTGAGCCACCAGCTCCTCGATGCGATTGACCGCCTTGGTCAGCAGCGAATTGAGCCCCTGCGGGCCTTCGCTGCCCTTGCGACCCTGTTCGGCGATCTTGAAGATTTCCTGCTCGGCGACGCCCAGCACTTCCTCGGCGGTCTGGCCGGCCGGCTCGAACGCGGTCGAGGTGATGGTGTCGCCCGCGCGGATGAGCTGGCGCATGACCGAGCGCTCGCGCACGATCTCGGCATAGGCCTTGATGTTCGCCGCGCTGGGAATATCCGCCGCGAGATTACCGATATAGGTCGCGCCGCCGGCCTTGTCGAGCAGGCCGTTGTTACGCAGCCATTCGGTCAGCGTGACCAGGTCGCGCGGCTGGTTGGTGTCGGCCAGATCCGCCAGGCCGCGGTACAGGAGTCGGTGATCCTCGCGATAGAAATCGTTTTCGCTGATCGTCCCGGCGATGTCGTCCCAGGCTTTTTCGGACAGCAGCAAACCGCCGATCACCGATTGTTCGGCTTCGATGGAATGCGGGGGCAGCTTGGCTTCGGCCATGGGCGCGTGGCGTTCGTGGGTACGGGCGGCTCGCGCAGTTTACGCAAGCCGCGAGCCAAAAAAAACGCCGCCCGAAGGCGGCGTTCATCGCGATCGGCAGAACCGTTGATTTACGGCTCTTCGCGCTCTCCGATCGGCGCATCGGCCTCGCTGGCCGAGGCATCGGCCGGCTCGCCGGCATCCTCGACGCGCTCGCCCTCGACCTCTTCGGCCGTGGCGTCTTCTTCGGTGTTCTCGCTGATGCGCGTGGGCATGTTGATGCCCATATCGGTCTGCTGCGCGACCACGATCTCGATTTCGCAGACCACTTCGGCGTGCAGCGTCAGCTCGGCATTGTAGTAGCCGACCTGACGGATGGTGCCCTCGGTCAGCGTGACCTCGCGCGGATCCAGCTCGTGGCCTTCCTCGGCGGCGACATGCGCAATCTCCTGCGGGCCGACCGAGCCGAACAGCTTGCCTTCATCACTGGCGCGCATGGCGATCGTGAAGCTCTTGTTGCGCAACTGATTGGCCCGCAGCTTGGCGCGATCCTCGCGCTCCTGCGAGGCTGCCTGCAACTCGGCCCGGCGCTCTTCGAACACGGCCAGGTTGTTCCCGGTCGCCGGCAGGGCCATGCCCCGCGGGAAGAGATAGTTGCGGCCGTAGCCGGCACGCACCGAGACGGTGTCGCCGAGGTCGCCCAGATTGCGGATTTTCTGTAGCAGAATGACGTCCACTTGAGCGCCTCCTTACGACGAATGACGGTCGGTGTACGGCAGCAGCGCGAGGAATCGCGCACGCTTGACCGCGGTCGACAACTGACGCTGATAACGCGCCGCGGTGCCGGTGATACGGCTGGGTACGATCTTGCCGGTTTCGGTGACGTACTGCTTGAGGGTCTCGATGTCCTTGTAATCGATCTCCTCGACACCTTCAGCAGTGAACTTGCAGAAACGGCGACGGCGGAAAAAACGGGCCATGGGTGTGCTCCTTTAGCTGGCGGCCGGGGCCTTGCGGTCCTCGGACTTGCGATCGTCCGACTTCTCGGCGTTCTTGGCCAAGGGGGACGGATCGACGTCGGCCTTGTGACGGGCGATGACAAGATGACGCAGCACGGCGTCGTTGAACCGGAACAGGTCTTCCAGTTCCTCGCGCGCGGACTGCGAGCATTCCACGTTCAGCAGCACGTAGTGCGCCTTGTGGATCTTGGTGATCGGATAGGCCAGCTGGCGGCGGCCCCAGTCCTCGTGGCGATGCACCTTGCCGCCGTCGTTTTCGACGACGCCGCGGTACTTCTCCACCATGGCCGGCACCTGTTCGCTCTGGTCCGGGTGGACCAGGAACACGATTTCATAATGTCGCATGATGTGTCCTTTCGGTTGAAAGCCCCCGGCGGTCGCCGTGGAGCAAGGAATCGCGACCCGTCGGCCGCGAGGCGCGCGATTGTAGTCGCTTGCCCGGGCACATGCAATGTCAACCGCCGCTAACGACGCCGGCGTACGGTCTCGAACAACGCAACCCCGGTGGCCACCGACACGTTCAGGCTTTCCATACCGGCCGCCATGGGGATGGCAACGAGAAGGTCGCAGTGTCTAGCAGTCAGCTCGCGAATACCCTTGGCTTCGCCGCCGGCCACCCACACCACCGGGCTCGGCAAATCGGCTTCGTAGAGCGATGTATCCGCCGTACCATCGAGACCCACCACCCAAAAGCCCTCGTCCTGCAGCCGCTTGAGCGCCCGCGACAAATTCGTGACCGGCACGAACGGCACCCGCTCGGCGGCCCCGGCCGCCACCTTGCGTACGGACGCCGTGAGCCCCGCCGCCCGTTTGCGTGGTGCAATCACCGCGGTCACACCGGCCGCGGCCGCGCTGCGCAGACAGGCCCCGAGGTTGTGCGGGTCCTGAACCTGGTCGAGTGCCAGAACCCAGGGATTGCCCGCGCCACGCAGCAAGCCCGGCAGCTCGGATTCCCGATATTCGCGCGGCGGTGCCACCTCGGCCACGCAGCCCTGGTGGCGTACGTCCGGCAACCATCCGTCCAGCCGTGACATGGGCGCGGTGTCGACCGGAACATCGAGAGCGACGGCGCGCGCTGCCAGTTCTTCGGCGCGACCGCTGCGCCGGCCTTCGGCAAGCCACAGCCGGCGTATCGGCCGGCCGGATTCCAGAGCCGAGACCACGGCGTGAAAGCCGCCAATCCATTCGTTGTCCGTGGGCTGCTCGCTCATCGGTCCAGTCTCGCCTGCATCCATTAAAAAAGCCCGGCAGCGCCGGGCTGTGCGATACCCTGCCCGGCCGAATCAGCCGTTGCCATTGCCGGTGTTTTCATACCTGGGATTGCCAAGATCCGGCGGCGCGCTGAAGGCGGCCTTTTCGTTGCCCTTGACGATCGGCTTGATCACGATCGCCACGCGTCGATTCTTGGCCCGGCCCGCGGCTGTGGCATTCGATGCCACCGGCTCGGACTCGCCGCGCGCCCAGGTCAGTACGCGCTGCGAGTTCACGCCGCGGCTTTCCAGAAACTGTGCGACCGCATCGGCACGTTCCTTGGACAGCTTGAGGTTGTGCTGCTTGCTACCGGTGCTGTCGGTGAACCCGACCACATGGATCGCGGTCTTTTTATAGTTCTTGAGCACACTGGCAATGCTGTTGAAGGTGTTCTGTGCGTTCGGATTCAGGGTGGCGCTGTCGACGGCGAACGATGCATCGCTGGCCACGCCGATCTTGAGCGTGTCCTGGTTCAACCGTTGGATATTGAGCTCGTTGCGCGCCCTCTGAGCGGCCAGCTTCTTGTTCAGTTCCTGCTGCTGCTTATCCATGTAATGGCCGATGCCGCCGCCCGCCAATGCGCCCAACGCGGCGCCGATCGCCGCATTCGTACCCGAACTGTCACCGAGCTGGGACCCGAGCAAGCCACCCGCGACGGCACCGATACCGCCGCCGATCTCGGCACGGCGATTCGGATTGTTGGCACAGGCACTCAGACCCAGCGCCGCGGCAACGGCCAGGGCAATGACAATAGAACTCTTGTGGCGCGACATGACGGTATTTCCAATACAAATTGACAGGAAGCGGCGGCCCAACGATCAGGAGCGTTTCGGTCGACGCTTGTTCGACCGCGATTTAGCCCCGCCGTTTCCACCGCGCGGCGATTTCTTGCGGCTGCGACCGCCCGCGGGCTGGTCGTCATCGCGGTCGACCGGTTCGAAATCGATCTTGCGCTCGTCCAGGTCGACGCGGGCGACCTTGACCTTCATCTTGTCGGCCAGGCGATAGACCCGCCCCGAGCGTTCGCCGCGCAGGCAGCGCGACTGGGCATCGAAATGATAGAAGTCGCTCGATAACGACGATACATGCACCAGGCCGGTGGCGGAAATGCCGTCGAGTTCGACGAACAGGCCGAAACCGGTGACGCCGGTCACGGTGCCGTCGAATGTCTGGCCAAGCGAATCGCGCATGTATTCGCACTTGAGCCAATCGTCGACATCGCGGGTTGCATCGTCCGCGCGCTGCTCGGCCTCGGAACAGATCTGGCCCAGCCGCTCCATGGCCGCCAGATCGTAATCGAAGTTCTTCGGCGTGCCGCGCTTTTCCAGGTGCTTGATCGCACGATGAACCAGCAGATCCGGATAGCGCCGAATCGGCGACGTGAAGTGCGCATAGTATTCGAGCGCCAGCCCGAAGTGGCCGTCGTTGTGCGGCGAATAAACCGCGCGCTGCAGACTGCGCAGCATCACCGTCTGGATGAGGTGCCTGTCCGGACGGCCCTGCACCTGTTCGAGCAGGCGGGCGTAATCCGCAGCATCCGGGTCATTGCCGCCCGGCAACGCCAGGCCGCGTTCGGCCAGAAACGAGCGCAGATCGTCGAGCGCGCCGGCCGCCGGGCCGGCGTGTACACGATACGGCAGCGGCATCTTCTTCTTCGTGAGATAGGTTGCCGTGGCCACGTTGGCCGCGATCATGCACTCCTCGATAATACGGTGCGCGACATTGCGCTCGGCCGGCACGATGCGCGCGATCTTGCGATCTTCGTTGAAGATGATGCGCGTGGCCTGGGTCTCGAACTCGATCGCCCCCCGTTCGCGCCGCTGCTGCAACATCGACTCGTAAAGCCCGTGCAGATCGTTCAGCGGCTTCTTCAAATCCCGATAACGCGACGGCAGGTTCTCCGGGTTGTCCAGCCAATCGGCGACCTGTTCGTACAGCAGGCGCGCGTGGGATCGGATCACCGCCGAATAGAATTTCGACGACTTCAGCTGGCCGGCGCGATCCAGCCGCATCTCGCACACCACGGCCAGCCGGTCCACCTCCGGATTCAGCGAACACAACCCGTTGGACAGCGCCTCGGGCAGCATCGGCACGACATGATCCGGGAAATACACGGAGGTCGCCCGGCGCTGGGCTTCGGCATCAAGCGCCGAATCCTTGTCGACATAATGCGAGACGTCCGCGATCGCGACCCAGAGCTTGAAGCCGCGCTGGGTCTTGCGGGCGTAGACCGCATCGTCGAAATCGCGTGCATCGGCGCCATCGATCGTCACGAACGGCTGATCGCGCAGGTCGACACGCCCCTTCTTGTCCGCCTCGGCCACTTGGTCGCCGCAGGCACGCGCCTGTTCGAGCGCTTCCGACGGCCATTCATGGGGAATCCCGTGCGACCGGATGGCAATGTCGATCTCCATGCCCGGCGCCATGCGATCGCCCAGCACCTCGACCACTTCACCCACCGGCTGGCCGCGCTTGGACGGCGGCTGCGTGATACGCACGGTCACGATCTGCTCGTTCTGCGCGTCCCCACGGGCCTTGGCCGGCACGCGAATTTCGTGGCCGATGCGCGCATTGTCCGGCACCACGTGATACATGCCATTGTCTTCGACGAATCGCCCGATGACGGTGTCGTTCGCCCGTTCGAGCACCTCGGCGACCCGGCCTTCGCGCCGGCCGCGCGCGTCCCGCCCGGTCACATGCACCACGGCACGGTCGCCATGCATCACCTGACGCATCTGGCGGGGGCTCAGGAACACGTCGTCGCCTTCGGCATCGTCGGGGATGAGAAAGCCGAAGCCATCGCGATGCCCCTGAACGCGGCCCCGCACCAGGTCCATCTTGTCGATCGGCCCGAGCGCGCCGCGGCGGTTTTCCAGCAGCTGGCCGTCGCGCAGCATGGCGCGCAGACGGTGATCGAATGCCTCGGCGGCATCACCGACCAGGGCGTAGTAGTCGGTGAGCTCGGCACGCGTCATCGGCCGGCCTTCCGTGGCCAGGTCATCCAGTACGAGCTGTCGGCTGGGCACGGGCTGGGCGTAGCTGCCCTGCTCGGCCGAGAACTGCGGATCGCGGTCGCGCCAATCGTTCACGGGGCGTTTCTTTTCACTCAAAATATATCTCCATAAGCGCCCACGATACCGCAAAGGCCCAACCGCAGAAATCGTTATTGACAAACCCCGACACGGCGCCTAAATTACGCGCTCCTCAGCCGAGGTGGCGGAATTGGTAGACGCGCTAGCTTCAGGTGCTAGTGAGCTAACGCTCGTGGAGGTTCAAGTCCTCTCCTCGGCACCAGACACAAGATCAAGCCGCTGATTTTTCAGCGGCTTTTCTTTTGCCTGGCGTTTACGGCCGACGTCTCGGGCGCGCCTTGCGTGTCGCGGTCGGCGGCGGCCGATAACGGTAGCGATAGCCTGCCCGGCAGATCGCGCCGCGCGGATCGCTTGCGCCTGCCCACGGCTCGTAGCTTCCGCCCCGCAACCCGCCCCATCGCCGCCCGATGTTGCCCGGGGGTGCACGTACGCCAAGACCGATCTCGATTTCCGGCGTTGCCGGCCAACGACAACGTGCACGCGCCCATGCCCCCCTTGATCGTCGAGTACGGCCTTCTGAATCCGGCGCCGGCAGTGTGGCGCCGCCACCGACCCGAACGCGCGCTCGCCCATGCCGCGGCCGGCGGGCAAGCCGGCCCTTGAATCGGGCCGGTTTGCACGCACTTCAGCGCTATCACTCCTGCGGACGCCGTGCCGATGATCACCCGGCCGACCGGAACCTTGTCATGAACCACGGCGATCCGACCCAGGGCGCGCTGGCGTTGCTGTTTGTGAATGTGTTCGCCGAGCAGATGGGCGTGCCGGTGCCTTCCTACCCGGCGTTGCTCGTGGCCGGATCGCTGGCGTCACCGACGTTCGGCGATGCCGGCTATCTGGCGGTGGTCTGGCTGGTCGCCATGATCGCCTGTGAGCTGGCCGACAGCCTCTGGTACGGCGTCGGCCGTCGTTACGGGCACTGGTCAATGGCGCAGGTATGCCGCGTGTCGCTCGAGCCGGATACCTGCATCCGAAAAAACCGCAATCTTTACCTGCGCGTCGGGCCGAAGCTGCTGATCGTGGCCAAGATCGTGCCCGGGCTGGGGGCCTTGTGCACACTCATGGCCGGGGCAACGCGCACCCGGTATCTGACGTTCCTGTTGTTCGACGGCATCGGCTCCGCGGTCTGGGTGAGCTCCGGGCTCGTGCTGGGCATCATCTTCCAGCGCGCCATCCTGGCGACCCTGGCATGGCTTGAGACCTATGTGATCCAGGGGGCTTTCATCATCGCCGCGGCGCTGTTTGTATTCATTGGGTGGAAGGTGTGGCGACGGCACCGGTTCCTGCAACAAAGCCGTCTGATCCCGCGCGTGAATATCGATGAGTTGCGGGCGATGCAGGCCGACACGCCGCAGCTGCGGATCGTGGATGTGCGCGAGCCCAGCGTGGTGGCGCACTCCATTCCCGGCGCCATCCCGATTCCACTGGATGCGCCGGTCGGGCGGTCCATGCCGGGCAACACCGACGCCGACACCCCGATCGTGGTGTTCTGCGCCTGTCCCAACGAAGTATCGGCGGCCCTGGTCGCACTCAGGCTGCAGGCCGCCGGCTATCACAATACCTACGCCTTGCTGGGCGGGTTCGAGGCCTGGCAGGAAAGCGTCGGTACCACCGAGCCCGTTCGCGCCTGCGCCGTGCAGCCCGACCCCGCGCATTAGCGCCTGTGGCCGGCTCTCGCGGCGCCACGTTGCCGCGCTGAAGCCCGTCCGCCCGGGCGTCGTGCGCTTCCACACACGGCGAAAAAACACCGCAAGCGTCAGGCTCCTACGGCTTGATCGTTGCCGCCGCCAGGCCGGGCACCGTTTACAATCATATTGTTGTCACTTCACGCGCGCCGCACCGACGGCGTGAAACGGCAACCGGTCCGACGGGAATATACGCACAGAAAAGGATTGGAAATGGCCGGGCGACCCACTGCCTTACGACGATCGGTCCAGTCGACGGCCGAACGCTTGGACCCCCCGATGACCGGGTCGGACAGTCTGGAAGCACTCTGTCGCCCGTTGCTCGATCTGCTGCAACGCATCAGCGGCCTGGACTCGGTCTATCTCACCGAAATCGACTGGGCGCAGCAGCGACAACGGATCCGCTTCGCCCACAACCACGGTCAAAACCGGGTCACCGAGGGGTTCAATCTGCCCTGGCGGGATACGCTGTGTCGCCGCGCCCTGGACGAGGGCATTCGCCTGGAAACCAACGTGCCGCGGCGCTGGCCCGATTCTGCCGCGGCGCGCGAACTCGGCATCAAGACCTATGTCAGCACGCCGGTGCGTCTCGGCGACGACGTACTCGGCACACTCTGCGGGATCAGCGCCGAGTCGCACGAGGTGCCGGCACAGGTTCTCGATGTGATGACAATGTTCGCACGGCTGCTGGCCGACCAGATCGGGCGCGAACGCGCCGCCGCATTGGAATGGAGCCGTGCCCGCGCGGCCGAACGTACCGCGACCCTGTTCGCTGCCCTGTCGGACATTGGCCACATCTGTTCGCGCGCCCGCATACTCGAGCCCGCCCTGCACCAGAGCGCGGTGCGTTTGCGGGCGCTCGAGCCGGGCGCCGAGATCGACGTCATCATCCCGGCCGATGTCGCGGCGCCGACGGCCGAAGCCATGTGCGACTGGGCGCGACGGTGCTGCCACGGGGATCACACCACCGACGGCGCGGGCTGGTGGCGCCGCGGCACCTGGAACTGGGCGGCCTGTGACACCGAGACGTTCATCGGCCCGGACTGCGACAGTGTCGGGTTGGCCAGCGCGCTGTATGAAGGCGATTTTCGTGGCGGGCTGTTGATCCGCATGCGCGACACCGTGTTCGATGATCACACCATGCGCCAGGCCATGCAGGGCCTCACACTGCATCTGTCGCTGCTCGCCACGCGCGAGCATCTGGATACCCATTTGCGGCGCGCCTACGAGGCACTCGAGCGACAAAGCCTTTGCGACCCCCTGACCGGCCTGCCGAATCGCCGCTGTCTGGAGCGCGACTCGGATCGGCTCGATGCCGTGGTGCGTCGGCGCGGCGGGCATGCCTGCGTGGTGTTCATCGACCTCGACGGGTTCAAGGCACTCAATGATCGGCACGGGCACGACATGGGCGATCGCTTCCTGATCGATTTCGGACGACGTCTTGCCGAGGCCACGCGCACCGATGAGACCTGTGCCCGTTACGGCGGTGACGAGTTTGTGGTGCTTGCGCATCTCGATGCCGCGGACGACGCCGAGCCCATGCGGCAACGGCTGGCGGCGCGGCTGGCCGGGCAGTTTCGCCTCAATGGCATCGATATCGACTATCCCGGCCCCAGCATCGGCATTGCCGTCCAGCAGGATCGCCAGGAATCGGTCGCCGATCTCGTGGCCCGGGCCGATCGATTAATGTATCGGGAAAAAAAGGCGCGTCGGGGCAACGGCGGGCCGACCGCTTCGTGACCGATACCGCGATCAACGCGACCCGCGTGCGCGCACGGCGCCGGCATCGCGCGCAACCGCCGGTTCGACAGGCGCATGATGAGCAGGCCAGTACGCACGCCGGGGCGATAAAGCGATCGCCGAGCAGGCCGGCCGGTCGTGGCCCGGCACGCGCCTACCGGCCGCCGCGGGTATCGGCGTGACGCGAAGCGCTCGACTCGAACCGCGCCTTCTGTTCGGCGCTCGCCTCAAGCTGGTAGCGGTCCTTCCACTCGGTGTAGGGCATGCCGTAGACCCGTTCGCGCGCCTGCTCGTAGTCCATGGCCACGCCCCGTCGCTCGGCTTCGGCGCGATACCATTTCGCCAGACAGTTGCGGCAGAAGCCGGCCAGATTCATCAGATCGATATTCTGCACGTCGGTTCGCTGGCCCAGATGCGCGATCAGATCGCGGAACGCCGCGGCCTCGACTTCAATACGGGTCTGTTCGTCCACGAAAACACCTCATCGGTTGGCTGAAGGCATGCGCGTGCGGGCGCCGTCCGGCGCCGCCGCGACACTATATCGAGCGCGAAGCGGCCGGCGCGGGCGGCTCGCGATAGCTGATCGTACGCTGCGGAAATGGTATTTCCACCCCTTCGGCATCGAAGCGCTGCTTGATGCTTTTCAACAGATCGCAGCGCATCACGAAGCCCGTAGCCGGGTCGTTCGCCCAAGGCCAGACCTTGAGCATGACTGCTGAATCGCCGAGTGCGGTCACGCGGGCGACCACCGGCGGCTCACCGGCCTGGACCTGCGCCGGCGTGCGGGCATCGATATGCAATCGATGGCCCGCCACCTCGGCAATCATGATCGCCAGCGCGGTATCAATGTCGCTGGCGTAGCCGATGCCGATCTCGATCGGCGTGCATACCCGGGGATCAGTATGATGCGAATTCACCAGCGCATTGCCGCTCACGACGGCATTAGGGATCACGATACGATTGTTTTCCGGGTCGCAAAGGACGATCTGGCGCAGGTTCATGTCCTCAACGGTACCGGTCATGCCGTTCACCGTGATGCGATCGTGCAACCGGAACGGCTTGAATATCACGATCAGCACACCGCTCATGATGTTGCTCAAAACCTGCTGCGATGCCAGGCCCGCCACCAGGGTGAGTACGCCGGCGCCGGCCAGCATCGAATGGCCCAGCACCTCCAACTTCGGAATCTGGGCCAGCGCACAGCCGATACCCACCACGTACAGCCCGCCGGATACGATGCGCTTGGCGAACAGCAGGCTGGTCGGATCGTAGTGGTCGTGCTGGCTAGCGTGGCGAATCGCCCGCGTGGCCAGAAACCGCACGATGCCGGTCACGAGTACGGTGAGCAGTAGAATCACGGACACGGCGATCAGCGTGCGCGTGCTACCCGCAAGATAAGCAATGAGCATGGTTTCGTATCACCCCGGCGGACACTGCGGATACAACAAAACGCCTTTCAGGCCGACGCGCCGACCGCACGAGCGCGTCCGATCGCCCGCGTAAACGCGTCCACCGTATACGACATCAAGATGCTCGAAGGCGGCCGGCGCCTGGTTGAGCGCCTGCACGGGGCCGGCCGCCTGGATCGCGAACCCGAGCCTATCTGCGACGAACAGCACCGGCCGGCCTCATCGCGCTGACCATCGCCGGCTCGCTATCGTAGCCGATATTTTCGTGCACATCGGACAACACCGGCCCGCGTGCCCGCATTCAGCCACGGACGCCGGCGGCGTCCTGCCCTGCCGGTCGCGCCTGGCCAGATCATCCCGATCCGGCCCGACCGGCATGCCACCGGCGGTCAGCCGGCTGTGATCGTTCTGCCGCGGGCCGCAGTCCGTCGACAGCAACGCCTCAACTCGTCTGCGAGCCGCCGCCGGTATAGCGATCGAAATGCGCGAGGCACTCGTCGAAATGGTCTTCGAACATCTTGCGGTACTGCGAGGTGAAGTAGTTCACGGCATTCTCGCGTTCCGCCTTCATCTGCTCGGCATCTTCCGACGTCGCCGCCACCTGAAAGGCATTGAAGCGCGCCGTGGCGTACATCACCGAGGCGCTCACCTGGCCGGTGGGCGCTTCGTTGGCCTGCCGGTTCAGCAAGTCGATCACGGCGTCGGCGCGCGCGCGAAACGCCGGCGAAAGGCTCTGTCCACTCATGCGGTCATCCCGTTGAATCGGTTATAGAGCGCGCAGGATATCGAATTCGTCGCTCACGATCCCAGGCCGGGCGGCGCAAGGCCGACCCGGTCACGACCGTGACGCTGCCCGCACGGCTTCGGCGAGCGCCCGCACCGTCAGCGGCGCACTGCCTTCGGCCTTGTTGTTGATCGTCACATAGGCGGGCTGCCCCGCGCCGACCGTGCCGGCGATCACGCGTGCGAGCGCGGCGCGCGTGTCGGTATCCGGGTCGACCAGCGCGTCGAACGGCGCGTAGTCGTTGCGCGCCTTCTCATAGCCGAATGCGCCGTGCTTGAGATTCAGGTTCCAGCGGCACACCAGCGGGCCCGGCCACAACGCCCGCAGGATCGGCAACTGTGTCGCGATCGGGGGCATCTTCGGATGCAGGCCCAGGCAATACGTCGCCCCCGTGCTCTTGAGCACCTCGACAAACGCCGGCCGCAACCATTCCGGGTTGCGCACCTCCACCGCGACAACCACAGCCGGCGCGTCGTTCGAAGCCGTTCCGGCGAGTCGCAACATGCCGTCCAGCCGGTCGATGAGGCGCTCGATCCCGCCGAGCCAGCGCCCCGGCAGCGGGCTGATCTGGAACACCAGCGCGCCCAGCTTGTCGCCGAGCCCGCGACTTGCGGGCGCAACATACGTGCGCCAGGCCACATCGGCATCCAGAAAATCCGGATTGGCCGCCCGGCCCTTGCCGCCGGACGCGCGGATCAACGCATCCGTAACCCGCGCCGGTGCCTTGACCACGAAACGAAACGTATCCGGAACCTGTTCGGCATACGCGGCGTACTGCGCGACGGTCAACGGACGGTAGAAGCCACGATCGAGGCTCACGGTCCGGAACAACGGATGCTGCGCATAAGCGGCCAGCCCCGCCTGCGACAACTGCTTCGCCGTGTACAGCCGGTCCCAGACCCGGCCGGCCCAGCCCGGGAAATGCCAGGACGACGTACCCAGCCGCAGCCGTGACGGCAATTCGGCCGCCAGTGCCCGGGTGGCGGCATCCGGCGCGGCGGGCTGCACGCCCGGTTCGAGCGCCATGTCGTCGTCGAACAACCCGCCACTTCGCGGCGCGGCGCCTTGGGATTCGGCCACCATCGGTCAACCATCGGGGCAAGCGGATCGAGCCATTCTGTCGCATGCGGCAAACGAGGTGCAGCGCTTTCGCGTGGCCGGGCTGGAAATACATGCCCGGGAGCACGCTCGTTGCCGGCATTTTCGAATACGCGGCCCGCTCCGGCCTGTTGCAACGGGCGCTTACATGCGCTCCGGTGACTTGAGCGACGCCGGGCCCAACACCTGCGCCGCCTCGCGCAGTCTTTGCCGGCGCTCTTCCAGCGCACGCCTGGCTTCCCGCAACTGGCAACCTTGCCATGCCGCGCTCCGCCCCCTGCGATGTCGAGCCATGCTCGTGACCTCCCGCAATCCCTGCGATCGAATAGGCACGTTTCGCACCAATGCAGGCCCTGCGCGCGCGACACGCGCCACGTCGACCCGATCCATTGGGCTGTTATCGGCCGTACCAACGCAACCTAAACCGCGACTCGACGCGCATCCAGCCATCGCTCGATATGCCCGGCGACTTCCGTCGGCGCCTCCAGCGGGAGCAGATGGCCGACGGCAGGCAGTTCATGCACCTCAGGCTCCGGCAGAAACGGCACCAGCCGATCGGCCAGAACGGCCGCGGGGTCCACAAGGTCGCACTCACCGGCGACAACCAGTGTGGGTACATCGATACGTCGTGTCGTCGCAGTGATATCCTCGAGCATCGCGACGGCAGGCCACGCGGCCCTGGCGTCGGGCTGACCGGCCAGGCAGTCGGCGATAGCGCGCTCGCGCATCGCCCCCTCGAGTGCCGTCGCGGTCAGCACCTGATCGAGCGTTCGCTCGACGCTCGCAGGCGTGTCATAGGCCGATTGCATGGCGAGACGCCCGGATTCCGGCACCGTCATGGGCAGCGCGGGGGACGGCGCCACCAGCACCAGTGCCGACAACCAGGCCGGGCGCTGGCCGGCGAGGTACTGCGCGACCTTGCCGCCCATGGAATGGCCCACCAGTACCACATCGTCGAGCGCAAGCGCGGTGATCATCTCGCCGACCGCGGTCGCCAGATGCGCCACCCGATAGCCGTAGCGCGACGGCCCGGAACGGCCCCAGCCGGGCAAGTCGGGCGAGAGACAACGGTAACGGCCGGCGAGCGCGCTCGCCACCTCGGTCCAGGTGCGGCCGGAACCGCCCCAATAGTGAAGAAATACGAGCGTGCGAGGCCCATCACCCTGGTCAGTAACGTGCAGAACGGCACTGTTGGTTTCGATCATCATGGCATCCACTCCCGGGTATTGGTGAAGTCGCCAGCCTGCAGACAATCGCGGCACGATAGAATGAGACCCACAAGAAACACCGTCGATCGTCAAACGATCGACTGCTATGCATGGACCGATTGCGACAAATCGAAGTCTTCATTGCCGCCGTCGAACACGGCAGCATCGCGGCGGCCGGCAGAGCGCTGGGCCTGTCGCCGGCCATGGCCGGCAAGTATCTCAGCGTGCTCGAATCCAGACTTGAGACGCGACTGCTGCATCGCAGCACGCGCGCACTGTCGCTAACCGAGGCCGGCCGACGCTACCTGGCGGCATCCAAACAGATCGTCGACACCCTGGCCGCAGCGAATGCCCAGGCCCGCGGCGGCCACAGCGAGCTTGCCGGGGACATCCGGCTCGGCCTGCCGCGTGTCTTCGGCACCATCAGACTGGCGCCGATACTGGCCGCGTTCTGCCGCCGCCATCCGCAGATCACCCTCGACCTGCACACGGACGAGCGCTATGCCGATCTCGTCGATGGCCGGCTGGACCTCGCCGTGCGCATCGGGCAGCTGCCAGACTCAGCCTTGCATGCGCGCCATATCGGCCCCATTCGCATGGGGCTGGGCTGTGCGCCCGGATTGCTCGCCGCGCACGAGCGCCACGACCTGGCGCAAATCCGCCGATTACCGCGGCTTGTATTTTCGGAAGCCCGTTCGCCCGGCGACTGGATGGTTCGTGACAGCGACGATCGAGCGTACCCGATCGACGGCCCGACGCTGATGCGCTCGGACGACATCGGCCATCTGGTGGAGGCCGCCGCCGATGGCCTCGGCGTGGTGTACGCACCGAGGTTCGCCCTCGACGCATCGTTCGATGCCGGCCGGCTTGTGCCGTTGCTGGACGACCATCGCATGGCCGATCTCGACCTGCAGATCGTCTACACCCATCGCCACCACCAACCGGCGCGAATGCGCGCCCTGATCGATCATCTGGTGGCCTGTCTGCGCGATCCGCCGGACGGTCGCGTTCGCGCGGGCTCGTGCCCGGCAACACCGGCTCGCACCGTGGCACACCACTGAATTTCGTGTCGGACCCGAAGCGGCAATGCACCGGCTCTGGCAAGACGGCGAACGACCACAACGCCGCATGGCGCGGCGTATCGGCATGATATGAACATGCCAAGAGCCACGTTATGCCGTGCCTGCCCACAGCCCTGTCGAACCTGGCCGCGCGCGGTAGACTAGCCCCATAAATCGCACCCATTGCGCCGTTTGAGCTTCAATTTCACCGCGCTCCGGGCCATTGGCTGGCCATTCGAAGGCTGGCCGCCATCCGGCGACTGGAAGCCCGTCATCGCCGCGCATCCCGGAAGCCGTCCGGCGCGCGTGATCGAGCAGCATCGCTCCGGCTACATCGTTGCCGAGCACAGCGGTCGCGGGTTCCGTGTCGAATCGCTGCCCGAATGGCAACGACCGCGCCTGGCGCCGGACGCACGCCCCGCGGTGGGCGACTGGCTGCTGGTCGACGGCGAAGCCGAACACAACGCAAAAGCCGTGGCGCTGCTGCCGCGCCGCAGTACGGTCAAGCGCGCGGCGGCCGGTGAGCATTATGGTCAGCAGGTGATTGCCGCCAATATCGATACGGTATTCATCGTCTGCGGTCTGGACGGCGACTTCAACCCGCGCCGTATCGAGCGCTATCTGTTGTTGGTGCGCGGCGGCGCACAGCCGGTTGTCGTGCTGACCAAGGCCGATACCCAGGACGGCGTGGACGGTGCGAACACCACACGGGCACGCGCGTTGGCCCGCGAACTCGAAGCCCAGGGCGTGCCCGTTTATGCCGTCAACGCCAGACAACGCGACAGCGTGGCCGTATTGCAGCGTTGGCTTACGGCGGGACAAACGGCCGTGGTCGTGGGCAGTTCCGGCGCCGGCAAGTCCACGCTGACCAACACGTTGCTCGAACGCGAATACATGAAGACCGGCACGGTCCGGGCGCGTGATGCCCGGGGTCGCCATACCACGACGCACCGCGCGTTGATCGCCCTGCCTTCGGGCGGCTGCCTGATCGACACGCCGGGGATGCGTGAACTCAAGCCGACCGGCGACGAAGACCTCGCCGAAACCAGCTTCGCCGACTTGAACGCACTGGCCGAGCAGTGCCGGTTCCGAAATTGCCAGCACCAGCAGGAACCCGGCTGCGCTCTGCGTGCGGCAGTGGTCGCCGGCACCATCGACCCGGCCCGCCTGGAAAACTATCTAAAGCTGCACGGCGAGATCACCGGCGCCGCCGACCGGCAATCGCGCCAGGCCAGCACCCAAGCCAAGAGCCAGTCCAGGCCCGCGAAACGACGGCCCAAATCCGCCCCCCGGCGACGTTGATCGCGGTCGGCGCCTCCGGAAACCGCTTCGAATGCGTTGCGCGGCCACGGGCTTTTCGCGGCTTCAGGATCTGTAGACAGGGGCCCCGGACAGGATGCATGCCGCTGCAGTCCGGCTGATCGAGCCGCGGATGTCACCGATGGCACGTTTTTGAAGACACACGCCGGCGCTATTCCCCGACCAATCCATTCATTGCCAGAGCGGGTCACCCGGGCCCGCCCGCTTCTGCGGCATGAGCGGCGAAAACCGCGCTTGTGCCAACGTGAGCGCCATGGCCGCGCACGGCACGATAACTTCCACGTTCAGCGCGCGGCGCCGGCACAAACGCCCGCAAGGAATTCCAGCGGATTGCCATCGCCGGCGCGCAGCCGGCCCGGGAAGCCATCCTCCCGGCACTCGGGACAATCGCCGTCGGCCGTTTCCCCATAATCGCCGGTCCAGGCGCAGTCCAGACAGAACAGGACCTCGTCGGCCGCGCGGTCTGCATGTCCGGCAGCAACCGCCTGTCGGGCATAGCGATTCATCAGCCCGACAGCACGGCGCCGCGCCATCAACCCATGACTCGGCCGCAACATCTCGATGGCGCGCGCGAGCGGGCTTTGCGTGCTCAGCCGTCCGTTACGCTGCAGCAGGGCGAAATCGACACAACAACAGGCCAGTTCACGCTGGATGAGTTCGCTCGCCCGACGTTCACCCTCAGTCTGCCCGAGGCATTCACGATCGCCTGGGTGCTCTGTATTTTCGATTGTCACGACGGTCCCTCGAGTTGCACCGCGATAACGGACCTGTTCCGGCGTATCCACCATTTGCGGTTATCCCGCGTCGCGGCGATATTTCCAGCGGCACCGGCATCGGTGCCCGCAGGCGCACAATGGCAGACTAGATCAACAATGTTGGCCAATTATTAGCGCCCATTGCCATAACACGCCACGCCACGCTGCCACCCGCTTAACGGCACGGTCACATGTGGCTCGGCCGGCGGCCAGCGCCATTCCCGTGTGATGCGGCCACGGGCGCCACGCCAACTCACCGCCGCTCACCGGATATTGGTCGTTTTCAGCGTCAGCCGCTATGGTAACGGCAATTGGTTAAATTTTCGCCTCCTCGTGAATAAAGTCTTGTTCGGATGCAAGCCCGTATACCGGCTGCAACCGATATCAGGCAGCGCGACCGATATATTTAGCCAGTAAGTCGGGGCCGGGAAATGAATCATCCAGACCTATGGCATTTCGAGCCAGCGCTCGATCGCGCGACCCACCGCTGGGATGGCGATGAAGTCCGGTTCACGCGCGCCGAACGGGCACTGCTCGGGGTATTTTTTTCCCGACCGGGTTCGGTGCTGGCTCGCGATACCCTGCTCGATGCAATCTCCGGCCTGGAGTGCGAGGCTACCGACCGTAGTGTCGATTTCATCGTCCACTGCCTGCGGAAAAAACTCGCCGACTCGGCGCGCGACCCACTGTATATCGCCACCCGGTACGGCGAAGGCTACGTATGGATCGGCCCGTCGGCGCCGGCCGAACGCCCTGCCGCCGGCGCATTCATCGTTGTCGGCCCGGTGCATGGGCTGAAGTTCGCCGAAAACCTGAACGACCGGGGCTGGGCCTTCGCGGTAGCACTCGCCCACCGCCTTGACCGACTGACCCCGGATGAGCGCGCCGTAGTCCTGGATGCGGACTGCCCGAGTGGCGAACAATTCAGCGGCGACCCGCCACGTTTCGCTGTCGACCTGAGCTTCGTGAAAACCACCGCACGGGGGCTGGACTGCGTGTACCGCCTGCGGTCGTTCGGCACGCCGGTGCCGATCGCAGCCGATCGTCTGACGATCACGCCCGATTGGAGCGGTATCGAAGCCATCGAAGCCCGCGCGGCGCAACTGGCCATACGGATCACCGGCGCGATATGGGCCAGTCTGCAGGTCGGCGGGCCAGGGCCTGCCTGTTCGGCATTGGGGCCATTACCGGTCAGCCTGCATGCCGCCTCGCGGGTCATGGCGGTCGGCTGCGAAACCTGGGAAGACGCCGCCCGGCGACTGCGGCGACGGCTGCGCGAGAACCCGGCGGACCACGCCGCACGGATTGCGCTGGCGACGACGCTGCACAGCCGGTACGTCCTGGCCGGTGTCGACCTGTTGATGACGGCCGACGAACGCGACGAAAACGACGCCGAGATCCAGAGCCTGGTCAACCAGGCCCTGCCCCATTTAGCGGCCGACGCCAGCCACACCTTCACCGCGGCCAAGCTGCTTTACTTTGCGGATAAGAACAACCGCGAACAGGCACTGTCGATCGCCGCCCGTGCGCTCGAAACCACGGCCGCGCTCGCGGCCGGCTTCACGGTATGGGCGCAACTGCAGATGTGGGAGGGCGAACTCGACCGCGCGCTGCAGTTCTATGATCAGGCCCTGGAACTGAGCGATCACGGCACCAGCTTTCATATCTATCTGCTGGTACTCAAGAGCCAGGCCGCGATGGCGCTGGACCCGGGCGGTGCCGCAGTGGTCGACGAGCTGAACAGCGTGAAACCGGCCACCCGCGACGAGCTGGGGCTGTTCCTCGCACCCACCGCGCGCATCGACTTGAGTCCACAGATCGAGGCCACCATGGCGGCGATGGATCGAGACCGCGCCCGGGCTTCACTACGCTTCATGCACTATGTCACCGCGCGTCACTTCCGCGACCCGGCTCACCGCCGGCATGTCATGCGCCGTCCGGTGGCACTCCTTGTCCCACGCTTTGGCAGCGACATCGTCCCTGCGGACATTCGCGACGACACATCGCTGGCTGGCCCGCCCGGCCCCGGAACACCTTGAGCCCGTTGCAATCGTTTGTATTGACACGGCCGCCGGCAGCCGCGGCAACTCATGGCCCGGGCCGCCACGGTGCGTGGCACCATCCCGATGAGGACGTTAGCCGCGGCTGCTCACACCAAGCCGAAGCGCTGGAGTCCGACCTATCCCACGGTCCGCTGGATGGTTCGCAGTCGCAGGCAGCCAATATTCGCGACCACGGCCCGACCGAATGGGCGGAAAACCAGTCCGTCAACTCGATACCGACCTTCTCGCACCCCGGTCGCCCAATCGAAAAGCTTCCGGAACGATATACCAATCCACCGCCATCACGCCGCAACCCTTGTTCCGAACCGGTCCCTGATTAGCTGCGACACGCAGCGGGCTGATTATTAATCCGGCACCAAAACCGCTGACTTCATCAGCTGTTTTCAACGCCTTCAAAAATAAAAGCCGGCACCTGTCCCTCCTTTATTTTCCAAGGCTTCGCGACGACCGTCGAAACGCGGCCGCGCATCGATGGCGATGCCGTCCTGAATTCATTGGTTGTCGCGCGCGTACCGTGCGGGCGATATGCCGACATGGCGCGTAAAGGCGACGCTGAAGGTGCTGGCCGAGCTGTAGCCCACGCGCTCGGCAACCTGGGCGATGCGGCTATTGTTGCTGCCCAGCATCTGCCGGGCGAGCGCCATGCGCCACGCCAGCAGATACGCCATCGGAGCAAGCCCCACCGTCCGACGAAAGCGCTCGAAAAACGCCGAACGCGACAGCGCGGCCTGACTGGCCAGCTCGGCGACCGTCCAGGCGCGTCTGGGTTCGGCGTGCATGGCACGTATCGCGCCGGCCAGGCGAGCATCCGCGAGCCCGACCGCCAGACCCGGCGCAGCGGCCGTTTCGCCTGTGCCGCGCAGGGCTTCGATCAGCAGCACTTCGAGCAGCCGCGACAGCACCATGGCGCGCGCCGGCCGATCGGCGCGCGACTCCTCGCCCACGAGCTTGACCAGCATCGCGAGCCGCCGCTGCCCACGCACGTGCACGCGTTGCGGCAACAACGAAACCAGTAGTGCCGCATCCGGCGATTCAAAATCGCAATGGCCGAGCAGCAGGCGCAGATCGGGTGCCGCATCCGCCGCGCCAAGCCGGAATATCCCTTCGTCGAGCGCCACCGGCGAGTTCGTGCCATCGAGTAGCGGCGGCGGCTGGCTGGACGCGACGATGTCGCGCGCCGATGGCGCCAGCAGGAAATCGCCGGCCATGAGATGAATCGGCGCCCCGCTGTCGGGCGAAGCCAGACATTCGCCTTCCAGCACAACGCAATAGAACAGATCGCCCGGATCGCTGCGATGCACGCGCCACGGTCCGGCGCCTACGATCAACTTGGAAAACCGCATGCTGGGCTGCAGCAGCGATACCACCTCGGCCAGGGGATCGATCAAGACCGGACGCTCGCGAATGAAATTCGGATTCTGGATTGTAGCGAGTGCGGACGGTCGCGCCTATCGTGAGCCACTCAGCGTTTGACTTGCAGGAGTTCTCATGAAGACGGTTCTGATCACCGGTTGCTCGTCCGGTTTCGGCCTCGAAACCGCGCGTTATTTTCTCGACCGCGACTGGCACGTCATCGCCACCATGCGCACGCCGCGCGCCGAGGTGCTGCCGACATCCCCGCGCCTGCAGGTTCTCGCGCTCGACGTCACCGATCCAGCCAGCGTAGCCGCGGCCGTCGAGGCCGCCGGTGCGATCGACGTGCTGGTCAACAACGCCGGCGTGGGCGCGGCCGCGCCGTTCGAGTTGACCGAGCCGGCCCTGGCGCGGGCGTTGTTCGAAACCAACACCATCGGCGCCATGGCGATGTGCCAGGCCCTGCTGCCGCAGTTCCGCGCGCGGGGTGCCGGCACTATCGTCAACGTCACCTCGACCGTGACCCTCAAGGCGCTGCCGCTGCTGTCCCTGTATACGGCCAGCAAGGCGGCCGTGAATGCGTTCACGGCCTGCATGGCCATCGAACTGGCACCGTTCGGCATCGCGGTCCGAACCGTGCTCCCCGGCCGCTCGCCCGAGACGCGCTTCGGCGAGAACGCTCATCGCCAGGGGCTGGACAGCCCCGACTACGCCGACCTGATCCAGCGAGCGGTCGCCGAAATAACCGACGCCAGCGGCCCGGTAACCCATGCCGCGGATGTAGCCGAGGCGGTATGGCGAGCGGCGACCGACCCGGCCGCCCCGTCGCGTATACCCGCAGGCAGAGATGCCGTCGAATTGGCCCGGGAGACAGGTATCTCAGCCCCCTAACGAAGACAGTTCGATTCAGGCACGGCCCGCGCAGTCGGCCGTGTTGCGCGGGCCTCGCCCGCCTCCCATGCGGCCGCATGACCGTCGCGGCATGCGGCCCTGGCGCACTATCGCGTTCGCAGGCCGCCCTCATCCATGGTCGGTCGTGCACATCGGTTGGTCGCGAGCGCGCATTACAGCGTTGCCCGCCACGGCATGAATGGGATTCTCGGCAACGCCGGCGCCCGGAATTCAGGATGTGCGGCACGGCCCCCGTCTTTTACCGCGCGCCCGCCCCCGGGGCCCGACATCGGGATATCCCCAAATACCGGAACCCCACGCGGCGGCCGAACGGAGCGCGGCGCTGCCATCCCGAAATATCTTAAAGATCGTAAAGCCGATGCCGATAATCGGCTGTGGGACGGTTTTATCCGGTCGATCGTGCCTTGCCCGGTGCCTTGGCGCCGGGCAGTGTTCGGGAGGAGGGTCGGTGCAATCGGCCGGGGCAATTCAATTCATTACAGGTAACCTGCCGTGTTGGATATTAGAAAAAGCATAAAAGCCAAGCTCGGCTTGGGATTCGGCCTGACATTCGTGCTGGTCGCGGTACTTGGCGCGGTGTCGATTTGGTCGGTCCAGAGCTTGAGCACCAGTCTCGACAATATCTATGCGAAGAATTTCCAGGGCGTGAGTGCAATCACCGACGCCACTGACCTGCTCAAGGAACTGGATCAGGACCACAAGGCGCAGCTGCGCTCCGTAGCCGCGGGCAGCATCGAACAATTGGCCCACCAGATGACCGCAATCCACGACCGGCTGGATAAGGCGTGGACAGCCTACTATCCGGCGCTGGTCGCCTCGCCGGACCAGGCCCGGATCGCGAAGGCCGCCAATGCGACGTACCAGACCGCCGACGCGCAGATGAAGAAATTCGTGTCGTTGGCCAATAACAACAACGCCATCGGCGCGTCGGTGCTGTATTCGAGCAAGCTCGGCAAAACACTCGACAGCCTGCAGAAAAACCTGCATCAACTGCGCAGTAGTCAGATGGCCACGGCCTCGCAGGTCTACGGTCGCGCCCACCGGTCCGCGGTGCAGGCACGCTATTTCGGTATCGGCGTCACCGCGTTCGTACTGGTCGCGGTGCTGCTGACCGCGCTTCTGCTGGGCCGCATGATCCTGCGCCCGCTGGGCGCTGCCCGCGGTTTCGTCTCCGCGATCGCACAGGGCTATCTGGGCACGCGCATGCACAACCCGTACCGGGACGAGTTCGGCGCCATGATCGACGGTATCGAAGCCATGCGGGAACGCCTGCGCGATGTGGTCGAAGACGTGCACACCAGCGCCGATGCGGTGGCCATGGGCACGGGCGAGATCGCGGCCGGCAACGACGAACTGAGCAATCGCACGCAGGAACAGGCGGCCAGCCTCGAACAGACCGCCGCTTCAATGGAACAGATGACCTCGACGGTCAAGCAGAACGCCGATAACGCCGCCCAGGCCGATCAGCTCGCCCGGGACGTGAGCCATCAGGCCGGGGACGGCCAGAAGGTTGCGGCGAACGCCGTGCAATCCATGCACGATATCGAAGAATCCAGCCGGAAGATCAGCGAAATTGTCGGCCTGATCGACGAAATCGCCTTCCAGACCAATCTGCTGGCGCTCAACGCCTCGGTCGAGGCCGCCCGGGCCGGCGAACAGGGCCGCGGCTTTGCCGTGGTCGCGTCCGAGGTCCGCACACTTGCCAGTCGCAGCGCCCAGGCGGCCAAGGACATCAAAACCCTGGTTGAAGACAGCACGCAGAAAGTGGCTGGCGGTTCCGAACAGGTCGAACGCTCCGGCCAAGTGCTGGAAGACATCGTGGCCAGTATTCACAAGGTGAGTCATATCGTTGCCGAGATCGCGACCGCGAGCCAGGAGCAATCGAGCGGGATCGAACAAGTCAACCTTGCCATCTCGCAGATGGACGGCGTCACCCAGCAAAACGCTTCGCTGGTCGAGGAATCGGCGGCGGCGAGTCGCTCGCTGGAAGAACAGGCACAAGCGCTCAAGACCCGGGTCGCCTTCTTCAAGCTGCACGCGGCCGAAGCGGATGACGCAGCGCGCGCGCCGGATGCGGCGGCCCCGGCGCAGACGCCGGTGCAGGGATCGGCGCCGCATGCCACAGCAGCCACGCGCGATAACTCCGTGCCGGCGCCGGCGGTTAAAAGCCTGCCGGTATAAACGGCAGGCCAGCCATCGTAATACGGCGCGGACGGCGGGTTTATATCTTGGGGGCACCCCGCCGGCGCCTTGTGCGCATGATCAGTCGTGATGCGCCCGGCATCAGCCGTGGCTGCAGGCGGGCACCGCCTGTGCAGCCGATCTCCATGACGCCGCAGGGCAAGGTCGAAGAACAAAGCGCATGATTGATGCGATGCAGGCGCACAGCTGGCGCGCCCAGATCACGAGCCCGCGGCTACGAGCTGGCCACTGATGTAGACGATCAGGCGATCGAAGCTCGCCTTTTCGGCCGCACTCAGAAAGCCCTGCCGACGAATCAGGGACTGCGCGTTGTGCCAGACGCTATCGAGCTGCTGATTGAAACCGGCCGCCCGCGCCTTGCCGATGATGCCGCCGTGCCGGGCGGTCGAGATGGCGCTGCGCGTGGCGGCGATCCGGGCCTCGAGGGCTGCACGATCGGCTCGGTTGACGGCATAGCTCCCGTTGTCGACGTGCACCTCCAGCCCGGTGCCGCGCACCAGCCGCACGAGTGCGTCGATTGGCGTGTACCGGCCTTTCAGCGCCGACGTTTTCAGGTGGCCGTACCGGCCCAGATCGACCCGCACCGGACACCCGCTGGTGTGCGCGAACTGTTGCAATGCGCTATCCATCCGCTGCGCGGGAAAATCATAGCCGGCCGCATCGGGCTGGCACGCCGCCAGGGCCGGCATCGCCGCACTGGCCACCACAACGCTGACACCGATCAGAAAACGTCGCAAAAATGACATACAACCACCCGCGATTAAAAAGAAAATTGTAGCGCATGCCGATACCGGCACATGCGCCCGATACCGCCCTGCCCGCTTGTCCATTCCCGTTGCCGATGGGCAGCCTCAACAAGCGTCCGGCCGGGAGACCCGTTTTCATACACGCTGCGGGCCGGCCCCGTCTCAATTGACAGCCAGATAGGCCCGTTTCTTGAACATTGCTTGCGATACAATTCGCGCGGGCCGAGACGCGATCAACCGCCCAGGAATCAAACACAGGGATGCTGGCCGCCGCTTTTGCGGTTCGCACCGATATCCGGCACGCATGGTGCACTCGCGAATGCGCTTATCCGCTCTCGTCGACACGAGCCTCATCAACCTGCAAGTGCGGGTTCGCCCATGGGTATTTTTTCTCCTGCCGGCGATCCTGATATGGATCAGCGCCGACCTGAGCCGCTTTCTGAGCGTACCGAGCTCGGCCAATACGTCCGCAGTCTGGCCGCCGCTGGGTATCGCGCTGGCCGCTGCCTGGGTCTTTGGCCGGCGTTGGTTGATAGCCTATCCGCTGGTGGTCGGGGCCTGGTTTACCACGCACGGTTACGCGCCATCGATCTGTCTGTTGTTCATGGCCGAACAGGGCTTCGAATTGTTTGCCATGACCGAACTGCACCGGCGCCATGTCCGCGAGCGCGATTTTCTATCCTCTCTCGCTGGCGCCTTGCGTTTCTACGGATACGTCGCGGTGCTGGCGCTGCTGCCCGCGGCCGCCGCGCTGGCTTTTGCCTATCATCAGCTCGGCTATTTCGGCCAACAACCCTATCTCGGCGTATGGCTGTTTCAGTGGTTACCCGAGGCGATCGGCGTAATTCTGTTTGCGCCACCGATGCAGCGTTTTTTCGACTGGTGCCGAACGCCGGAGCGGCTGAACATCGACCCATGGGCGGCGCTGTTCGCGCTGCTGTTCGGCCTGGTGCTGCTGGCCAGCCTGGCGTTCGCGATACTCAACCGCTACAACTATGCCCGCGGCCTGGATTACCTGTTCTTCCCGCTGCTGATCGCGATGGCGCTCACCGGCTATGTGCGCAGCGCGCTGCTGGCCCTGCCGATCGCGGTGATCTGCACCCTGCTGGGGGTATATCTTGGCACCTGGACAACCAGCCACCAGGCATGGAATGCGCTGGGCGAAGGGCTTTCATTCGCCGGCGTGCTGGCCATCATGACCCAGCTTGTCATGGCGACGACCATCGAACGCACCGGGCTCATCGCGTCGCTGCGCAACGCCAATCACCATGACGCGCTGACCGGTGAACTCAACCGCGCCGGGCTGGTGGATTATGTCCGCCGCACCGATATCGCCGACACTCACCATTACATGTGCCTGACCCTGTGCCTGCGGGATTTTGTTTATTCCCGCGAGTTGTTGCCGGTGGCGCTGGTCGATGCCTGCGAGCGTTGGACACTGGCGATGCTGCGCGATGCCCTGATCCCGGTGGCCGAGTGGGCTGCGCTGGCGCGCCTGGACCAGGGAATCTATACCGCCGTGATCGCCTATACGGATATCCACGCGGTGGACTCGCGGGTGCGCCGGGTTGCGGCCGCGATCAAGGGCAGAATCTTCCGCTCCGAAGACTGGGAATATCAGGTCGACGTCACAATCGGAGGGCTGCCCTTTGCCAACAGCGACGCCATCGAGGATGTGATCACGGCCAGCCGTCACACGGCCACGGACATGACGCGCACGTCGGTGCAGACGGTTCATTTCGACGCCCACTACCAGGCGCAGCTGGCCGACCAGCGGGCCGAACTCAGGCAGCTGGAGCAGCTCAAGCGGGCCCTTGAAAACGATCGATTCCAGCTGTTCGGGCAGCAGATCCGGCCGATCGGCAACTGCGGCGCGCGCCATAAGATCGAACTCCTGCTACGCATGGTCGGACCTGACGGCGGCTGGATTTCACCCGGCCAGTTCATGCCGGTGGCGAACCGATTCGATTACATGGTGCCGCTTGATCGCTGGGTCATCCGCCAGGCGTTCACGGACATCGCCGCGCGGGCCGATCGGGCGACCCGTTACGATCAATTCAGTATCAATCTATCCGGATCGAGCCTGAGTCATTCGGAAACCAGCGCTTATGTCCGGAATGAACTCGAGCGTAGCGGCTTGCCCGCGTCGTTGTTCTGTTTCGAAGTCACCGAAACCGAAGCAATCCTTGATTGGGATGTCGCGCTGACGATCCTGGAGGAATTGAAAACGGCCGGGTTTGCGATCTCGCTCGACGACTTCGGTACCGGCCTGGCCACCTTCGACTATCTCAACCGGTTCGACTTCGACTACCTGAAAATCGACGGCAGCTTCATCCGCACGCTGGATACCAACGTCCGCAATCGCGAAGTGGTCGAAGCCATGGTGCTCGTCGCACGCCGACGCTCGATCCAAACGATCGCGGAATTTGTCGAAAACGACGCCATTGCAGCCCAGCTGCGGACACTCGATGTGGATTTCATGCAGGGCTTTGGCCTTCACCGGCCCGAGCCGCTCTCGGGTCTGCTGGCCTGAGCCGGCTGCCGGACTCGAATATCCGTCAGGCGACGAGGTGATCTTGCGGCCAAGGTCGCCGGCGCTTCGCTGAAGTCACCGATCGAAATGCCTTTGGCCCCCAGAGCCGGGCCGCCGCACCTCGATCGAGCACGTGCAGTGGCGGCGATACGGCGGCAACAGCCCCGAGCCGAGTGACCCCGCGGGACGGCGCCTGAGCGATCCGGGGTCCTGGCCCGGCGCGCCGCGCCGATCTTGCTACGGATCATGCGCGGGGTGGCAGCCGTTGCGCACTGCGGTGCGCCGGCCATCCGGCAACCGATGATCGGCATCGCCTTCTGCAAAAGCTTGCAACTCGGCTTCCCCCGCCGGTCGCAACAACCGGTCGCAACAAGTGGCGAGCGCCGCGCCGCAGGGCCGTGCGCAGCCCCGAACCCACGTGTCTCGTCCGTCGTCGAATCGTTAGCCATCACGTATACTTCGCCGCCGGCTGGTCGGCGGCCGTTACGCGCCAGCCGGATACGCCGCCTGTTGCAATCGCGCCTGCGCACTGCTGTCGAACTAACGCGGAACCATGGATAAAGGCTGGGCGCGGACTCAGCTACTCGAATTTTTGTCGCTGCCGCGCAGATTGGTACAACGTTCGGGCTAAACGGGGCCTGGCGTGCACAATTCCACGCATGGACGGGCCGCGTTCTGGTGCCCGTCAGGCGTCCGGGCTTATCGGGCCGGAAGCCGGCAACCGCAGCGGCCATGGGGCAGACGTTGCGCAAGCTTATTCGGGATCGGCCCGGTATCGGCTGGCCGACATTTTTAGAGCGACAAGAAAACGAGATATTCCGGCATGCGAATTGCCTTATACAGCGCTAATATTGATGCTGGCGGCGTCTGGTCGTTCACACGGGTGTTGGCAACCGCACTGGTTGCCCGTGGCTACACGGTCGATATGGTCGTGGCCCGCCTCGATCCGAGTCGGCTCGCGCTTGTGCCGCACGGGGTCCATACTTTTCCATTGACCAAGTCCTCGTCGGCCCGGGGGTTGGTCGATGCATTGCGTGCCTTTCCGAGGGACGCCGGGTGGCTGGCCCGGGCCTGTCTGGAGGGAAAAGGCGCGACGCGCCAGATACGCTCGGTAGCCAGCCTGACGCGATATCTGCAGCAGCGGCAGCCGGACGTACTGATCGCGAATCTGTGGCAATGCGCCGTGTCCGCTGTCCGTGCCCGGGCGCTCGCAAGCACGCATACCCGCATCGTCACCGTGGAACATTCGGACAGTTGGCACCGTCCTTGCCCGGGCGATGGCTCGCGTGCGGCCAGGCGATCGGTTACGGCCCGTATGGTGGGAAGGATTCATGCGCGTGCAGACGCGCGCGTCGCGGTTTCCGCGGCCTTGGCCCGGTCATTCGAAAAGGCCGTCGACCTGCCAATGCATGCGGTTCAGACCATCCATAATCCCGTGGTCGATTCGACCTTGCTGGACGGCATGCGCCGCCCGGTCGACCATCCCTGGTTCGGCGAGGCCGACACGCCGGTTATCGTGGCTGTCGGCCGGCTGCACCCGCAGAAGGGCTTCGATGTGCTCATCGATGCCTTCGCGTGCGTGCGTCGGCGACGAACCGTGCGGCTGGCGATTCTCGGCGATGGGGCCGAGCGCTCTCATCTTGAGGCCCGGGCCGCGCAGGCCGGGCTGGCCGACGATATCGCTTTCATGGGCTGGGTGGATCACCCGGCCGCCTTCATGGCCCGTAGCGCAATGCTCGTTTCGGCCTCGCGATTAGAAGGATTGCCTTATGCATTGATCGAAGCGCTGGCCAGCGGTTGCCCGGTGGTGGCCACGGATTGCCCGAGCGGACCGGCGGAGGTGCTCGGCCATGGCCGCTACGGTCGGCTGGTTGCCGTTGATGATATTGCCGGCCTGAGTGCCGCGATCGAACAGACACTGGATTCGCCCCCGGACAAGGCTCTGATGGAAAAGCGCGCGGCCGATTTTTCGGTGGAGAAATCGGTGGATCGGTACGAGACACTGATCTGCGGACTGTGGCCTCGCTACGATCGCCGATCGCCGCCAGCAGACGTCGTAGAGCGGAAAATACAATGAGCTGGTTTCGCAACCATCCGGACGCTGCCGTATCCGGGAAATCAGTGCTGCCGCCTGCGCCTGCCGAGACACTTGGCCAACGTGTCCCAGAGATGGTCGGTGTATTCGGATTATATCTGCTCGCCTTTTTCCAGATTGCGAACAAGACGACGGCGCTGGTGGGTCTGTTATTGATGCTGCTCGCCGCGATTGCCGGCTGGCGGCGGTTTCGAGCGACGCTGGCAGGCAGCGATGTGGCGTGGGCCACGCTCGTCTTGAGCTTTTATGTCGTGCTCCGAGCGGTGGTGGGCGCCTGGCAACAGCCGGCAATGGCAGACGCCAACTACCACAGTTTGACGGACTGGATGCTTTTACCGCTGTTCCCGCTGGTGGCCCTGTATAGTCGCGGCGACAGCCGACGTATACGACGGGTGCTGGCCGTGGCTATGGTGGGTTCGCTGCTGGGTATGGCACTTCGGTCCAACTGGCCGGCCATCGCGCAGGCCTGGCTGGACAGCGGCCGAGCGCACTGGGGCCTGCCATTCCTCTCGTCTGCACTTTATCTCGGCACCCTGTTGATCGGTTGGCTGGCCTTTGCCGGGCGGGTGATGTGGCCGGGTCGGTACAGGTGGCCACGGACAATAGCTTGGTTGGCCCTGGCCTCGATCATGGGCGAAATGCTGTTTTTGACCCAGTCGCGGGCAGTGCTGCTGTCGCTGGTTATCATTCTGCCCGGCATGGGGTTGATCAAGCTCTGGCGGACTGCGGATCCGGCGCAGCGCCGGCGCGGCCTGGGCATGGCCGTGGCCATCTTGATCGGCGTGGTCGCGCTGGCCATGGCGAATCGGGGGCCGATCGTCGCTCGCTTTCACAAGACCAGCGAAACAGTTCGGGCCATATCCAGTTTAAAAATCAATAAAGTCCCCAAAACCTCGCTCGGGCAACGCGTGCGGATCTATCGGTTCGGCAGCCGAATCTGGCTGGAACACCCGGTGTGGGGGTGGGGTCCCGGTTTCGAGGCCACGACCATGCGGCCCGACGCGCCGCGAACGCCTGACGCGGCCCACCGCTATTATGATCATCTGCATGACGGTTATCTGGAAACACTGGTCCGATTCGGCGTCGTTGGTTTCGGTTTGGCCGGATTGCTGGCGTTTTTCCTGATCCGCGGCCTATGGCGTGCCTGGCGGCGCGGCGATGTGCCCTTAGATATTGGCCTGTTCCTGATCTCTTCCGGCCTGCTCGCGGCGCTAACCAACGTAACGGATTTCCGTCTCACGCATAAACCTTATGCCTTCTACAGCATCCTGCTTATGGGATTGATGTACGGCTATACGCTGAAAAGTCTGAAACCGCAGCACGCGCCGCCGCCCGACCGATCTCACACCGCGACCGCTCCGGATTAGCGCATGGCAAGAGGCGGAGCGCGTGGGTCGAACACCCAATGAGCGGCGCCCTACCCGGACGCGCTCGCAGGAATCTCGGGCATCAGTTGGCGCCCAGCCCGCGTTCGGCGATCAGTTGGGCGGCTGACTCGGCTTCGCTATGCTGTGTGTGACAGGCCATTCGTTTTCTCCTTTCGTCGTTTGCGCGAACAAATCCAGCGACAGGATATCGGGTGGCCTGTCACCTTTCCGGCCCTGACCACATTACAGAAGTGATCATGCACTATTAACCCGGCACAAAAACAGATGATTTTTCGGATTAATAGCGCGAGCATGCGACCGCGTGCTCGCCGCGGCCATTGGCCGCGAAGCCTTTGAAAATAAAAGACGGATAGGCGCCGGCTTTTATTTTTGAAGGCGTTGAAAACAGCTGATCAAGTCAGCTGTTTTGATGCCGGGTTAATAACGGGCGTCTCCGCCGAGAGTGGAACGGATGTCACAGAGTGACGTTCCGAGCAATATGCCTCGCAAGTGCAGCCGTGTAGCACTGTTCGCCATGTGTCGGCTTTTCTTCCACTCAATACACGACAAACTTTGCCACTTAGTGCAGGCCTTTGTTTTTTCAGGCAAAAAAATATGGCCCACGGATTGCTTCATGTAAGCGCTATCCCGTCTCGAAGAGGCCAGGTCATGCTTACTGTCGTCCGGAGCGCAATGTCTGCGCTGGTGTTTGTTGGTTATCTGGGCGCGGCCTCGGCCGCCGCGACCGTTCTGACTGGCGGCAGCACCGTCGGTCCGGGCTACACCGGCCTCTATGTGTTCGGCGACAGCCTCTCCGACGCCGGCAACGTGTATACCGTGACCGCTGGGTCCGAGCCGATCTCCCCGCCCTATTCGAACGGACGCTTCACCAACGGTAATGTATGGGTGCAGGATCTCGCGGCGTCGCTCGGTCTCGGAGCGGTTACGCCAAGCATTACCGGCGGCAACGACTTCGCCTTCGGCGGTGCGCAAACCGGGCCGACCAACGCTAACCCTTACAACTCATCCAACCCGAACTATCCCGCAAATCTGCTGACCGACCTGCCTGCACAACGGACCACATTCGATAGCGTGACCCACAACGGCGCCAACGCCAAAACGGGCGCACTTTACACCCTTTGGATCGGCGCCAACGATCTCGACGCGCTGACGTCCAGCGCACTCAGCGGCCCTATCCAGCCGTTGCAGATCAATACAGATCTCAGTCAGGCGATCGCCAACATCAGCAACTTCGTCAACGACCTGGCCGGTGACGGCATGCAGAATCTGCTCGCGCTGAACGTACCAGACCTGAGCAAAACGCCGAACGCCATTGCGGCCACCGGTAATGACGCGGCAAAGCTGGCGCTGATCCGATCTTTAACGGCCGACTTCAACGCCAGCCTGTCCCAGGCGCTGAATGCCCTCGCGCAGGCTGATGGCTTCGCGCTGACCCAGGTCGACACCTTCAGCGCGTTGGACCAAGCCGTCGCCGATCCGGCGGCCTATGACTTCACCAATGTGACCGACCCGTGCTGGACCGGCAATTTCACCTCGGCGGCTCCAGGTAGCGTATGTAGCGACCCCAGCCAGTACCTGTTCTGGGACGGACTGCACCCGACCGCGGCAGCACACCAGATCATCGCCGATGCGGCCGCTGCCGCGCTGTCTGCGCGGGCGGTCGCCGAACCCAACAGCGCCACACTGCTTCTCGCCGGAGTGATCGGCATGCTGCTGCTTTGCCGGCGCCGAGCGACAGTCGTGAGCTGAGGAGGAAGGCGGTCATGTCGCGTTCGCGCTTCCAACAGCTGCTGGAGAACCGGGTGATCCAACGGCAGGCGGCCATCGCGGTAGACCGTTCTGTCGAGATAGTCGGTCTGCCCCAACACCTTTTTGGTCAATGCTCCGCGGCCACTCTCGGCATCCGCCAGTGAGTTGCGCCAGTAGCGGAGCCACTGCCGGGCCGTGGGCCGGGTCGCGTCTGCTTGGGTCATGCCTTGGTCTTTTCCCTTGTGCGTTTTTCGGCGCCTGCGCGGCGCGCGCTTCCTGGATGCGCGCCAGCAGCGCCTCGGCACTGTTGCCACCGGTGATCTGCTCGGGGGACAAAATCGGGACAGACCACGATTTCCATCCCCGTTTACAGTCCTTAATCAGCCGCCAGCGGCACTCAGGCCATCAAAGCCTCAAGCTCACCTGACCGATCAGCCGGCAAACGCCGCGCCTGCATCGCGATATTGAACTCCCGCGCCACGGCGCTGATCTCAAGCGTCGACGCATCCACCGCATAGCCCTGCTCGTGGAGCCAGCGTAAGACATCCGCCAAATGCCAGAGCGACGGATTGCCTTCATGGACAGCGGCCGGAAAGGTCGCGGCGTGATTCACAGCGATCTTTCGCAGGTTCTGCCGCGACATCCCGACGTGATCGGCGATATCGGTGAGCCCGACGTAATCCGGCAGCACTTCTATCAACTCGGCATGATCGAGCGCGCGTCGCACGTCAGCGATCGCGCTTTCCAGGGCTTGCTGACCGCTTTCGGCTTCGCGAGAGAATTCCAGGGCGAGCCGGCCGGTCTGCCCGATACCGGGCAACGCATCATCACAGCCCGCCTCGAACAAGCGATCGAGAAGCGCCTGATCGTTGCCGTCGTAATCGTGCAGGCGGTATTTCAGCGTGAAGATGTATTCCATGGCGATCTCCACCGAATCAGTTCGACTCGCCCGATCCGCCGGTGCATTTATCGACGACGCGGCGAATCTGGCGGGCGTGGGCTTCGGGATTTTTCGGCGTACTCCAGATGCTCGTGATACAGAACTCGCCGCAGCGACACTCGGCATCGTTGTGCGGGCAGAACAATCGGCCCCACGCATGACCGCGGCTTTTTTCGACCCGCCAACCGTAGCTTTCGGCATGCGCTATGGCCTGCTCAATGGCCTTGCTTGGATGCTTGAAGTCGCGCGCCATGCGTCGAGATCGATTGTTCTCTTAACTAAGCTAGTTGTCAACTGACAACTACCCTACTCCCACTCAATCGTCCCCGGCGGCTTCCCGGTCACGTCGTAGACCACCCGGGAAATCCCGTCCACTTCATTCACGATCCGGGTCGACACGCGTCCGAGCAGTTCATACGGCAGCTCCGCCCACTTGGCGGTCATGAAGTCGATGGTCTCGACCGCGCGTAGTGCGACGACGTGTTCGTAGCGCCGGCCGTCGCCAGTGACGCCGACGCTGGAGACCGGCAGATAGACGGCGAAGGCCTGGCTGACTTTGTCGTACCAGCCGGAGTCGCGCAGTTCCTGGATGAAGATGGCGTCGGCGGCGCGGAGTTTGTCGGCGTATTCCTTCTTCACTTCGCCGAGAATGCGCACGCCCAGGCCCGGACCGGGGAACGGGTGGCGCATGAGCATGTCGCGCGGCAAGCCGAGGGCCAGGCCGAGTTCGCGGACTTCGTCCTTGAACAGTTCACGTAGCGGCTCGACGAGGCCGAGCTTCATGTCTTCCGGCAGGCCGCCGACGTTGTGGTGGCTCTTGATGACGTGGGCCTTGCCGGTGGCCGAACCCGCGGATTCGATGACGTCCGGGTAGATGGTGCCCTGGGCGAGCCAGTCGATATTGGTGAGTTCGGCGGCGTGGGCGTCGAAGACTTCGATGAAGGTGTTGCCGATGATCTTGCGCTTGGCCTCCGGGTCGGCCACACCTTCGAGCTTGGCGAGGAATTCGTCTTCGGCATCGGCGCGGATGACGTTCAGGCCCTTGTGCTCGGCGAAGGTGGCCATGACTTCGTCGCCTTCATTGAGGCGCAGCAGGCCGTTATCGACGAATACGCAGATTAGGTTTTCGCCGATCGCTTCATGGATGAGAGCGGCCGTCACTGAACTATCCACCCCGCCGGACAGGCCGAGCAGCACGCGCTGGTCGCCGACTTGTTCGCGGATGCGCTCTATCAGGTCTTCAATGATGTGTTTGCTCGTCCAGAGCGCGCCGCAGCCGCAGATGTCGTGCACGAAGCGCGAGAGGATGCGCTTGCCCTGCGGCGTATGGGTGACTTCCGGGTGGAACTGGATGCCGTAGTAGCCACGCTCTTCATCGGCCATGCCGGCCAGCGGCGCGCCGTCGGTGTTGGCGATGCGCTTGAAGCCTTCCGGCAGTTCCTTGACGCGGTCGCCGTGGCTCATCCAGACGTCGAGCAGGCCGTGGCCTTCTTCGTTGACGTGGTCTTCGATGTCGCGGAACAGCTTGGAGTGGCCGCGGGCGCGGACCTGGGCGTAGCCGAATTCCTTGTGGCTGGAAGTTTCCACTTCGCCGCCGAGCTGGGCGGCCATGGTCTGCATGCCGTAGCAGATGCCGAGCACCGGCACGCCGAGTTCCCAGACGGCATCCGGCGCGCGCGGGCCCTCGTCCACCGTGACCGATTCCGGCCCACCAGAGAGGATGATGCCGTTGGGCGCGAAATCGCGGACGTAGTGGTCGGCCACGTCCCAGGCGTAGATCTCGCAGTAGACATTGGCCTCGCGAACGCGCCGCGCGATGAGCTGGGTGTACTGACTGCCGAAGTCGAGAATGAGAATTTTCTCGGCGTGGATATCCTGGGTCATCTTCGTTCCAAGCTCGGTGGTGGTTCTTTAAGGCCGGCTATCCGCAGATTTCGCAGATTTCGCAGATTTATTGGCGGTTAAACGGTTACGATGTGGATGCTTTTCGGGCGCTGTCGGGTTGGGCGGCATGTTCTCTTCAAGACATTGTCCGCAGATCTACACAGACACACGCAGGTGCCGGTCGAACGTTCGTGGCGATACCCGATTGGGGCGCTGTGAGGATTTTGGATTCGACCGTGAAGCACTGAGCCCGTTTATTGCCTCGCGAATGCCAACCTCTTTATCTTCAATCTGTATCATATGCGTAACCTGTGAAGGAATAAGAAAATATTCCCGTAACGACATGACGCCAGGAACAAGCCGCCGCGTGTGACGTGGTCGGCTCCATGCCTTTGTCAGACTTGCCTTTATTCGCATCTCTACCGCGTTCATCCAGCCTGTCGACCATGCAGTACGACCTGAATGAAATAGTTTAGTTGGTGCGGCATCTCGTACTCGAACCACATGAAGAATTGGCCGCTTACTAGGTAATTCGCTGCAACCATCAACCCGAGCAGGAATAAACTGTTCCGCCACGGTCGCCCGTAAACCGCGGCTACCCGGCCTTTAAGTTGGGTATGGGTTTCCTGTTTGCTCAGCCGGGTTCCGGTGACTGCATAGTTGAGCATTGACAGGCACGCACGCCAACTCGCTGCGAAAAAAAAGATAACCCCCAGAAGGTGAAATCCAAACCACCTGAAATCGAGCGCCGTAAAGTACCGCGGTAGAGACATGACCCCGCACCGGTTAATGATGTCCTGCACGTGACTGAAGTTTTTAGGGGCGATCATCGGGGCCTTTGCAAGCCCCACCACGCGGACCGCAGATAGAGCGAATAGGAGCATAACCAGAAAGTAGAGCATCCACCTCCAGCCGCTGTAGAATCCGCTGTAGAACGAGTTTGCGACAGAGCCAGCCCAAGCACCGAAGACAAGGACGACCAAGAGCAGGCCTGCGAAAAGCACTTCTTGTCTAAAGAAGAGGTAGACAATCCCGACAACAACAAGAAATGCTCCAAAAAAGAAAAGCATAACTTGATCATCGAAATCGCTTTTCGCGCGATCGGAAAACTGCACTACCTGCTGCATAGAGATGCTAACTGCAGGAGTCGCCCCAAGTGTCGTTACTGCTCTCCCCTCACCCTTGGCAACGCGATCTAGAGCGACACCAAAGACCGCACCGATCAAACTCGTAACAAGCGAAATATAGATATCCACTTGCTTGCTAGCCAACAGTTCTAACAATGTTTCCCCTGGGTACTTTCTTCGTCACCTAACACACGCGATCGATGCGAATATGCGATGTGCTCTGATTAAACCGCTTGTCTTCAATCTGCGTGTATCTGTGTCGATCTGCGGATAAAAAAACTTCTCCAAAACAAGAAAAGCGCAGACCCAACCAGACCTGCGCTTTCACGTGCAAACAACGCCGAGCACGCTTTAATCGACGCGGTAGTTCGGCGCTTCCTTGGTGATGTTCACGTCGTGGACATGCGACTCCTTCATGCCGGCGGACGTGATCTGCACGAACGTGGGCTTGGTGCGCATTTCGGCGATGTTGTGGCAGCCGGTGTAACCCATGGCCGCGCGCAGGCCGCCGATGAGCTGGTGCACAATGCCGCCGAGCGGGCCCTTGTAGGGCACGCGGCCTTCGATGCCTTCCGGCACGAGCTTCTGGATTTCCTCGGAGGGGTCCTGGAAATAGCGGTCGGCGCTGCCCTGGCTGCCGCTCATCGCGCCCAGCGAGCCCATGCCGCGGTAGGCCTTGAACGAACGGCCCTGGTAGAGTTCGATTTCGCCGGGCGCCTCTTCGGTGCCGGCGAACATGCCGCCGATCATCACCGCATCAGCGCCGGCGACGAGCGCTTTGGCCACATCGCCCGAGAAGCGGATGCCGCCGTCGGCGATTACCGGCACGTCGGTGCTCGACAGTTCGGCAACCACGTTGGCCACGGCCGAGATTTGCGGCACGCCGATGCCGGCCACGATGCGGGTGGTACAGATAGAGCCCGGGCCGATACCGACCTTGACTGCGTCCACGCCGGCATCGACCAGCGCCCGCGCGCCCTCGGCCGTGCCGACGTTGCCGCCGATGAGCTGCAGCTCGGGAAAGCGTGTCTTGAGTTCGCGGACGGTATCGAGCACCCCGGAGGAATGGCCATGCGCGGTATCGACCACGACCACGTCCACACCGGCGTTGACCAGCGCCTGTACGCGCTCGAAGGCATCCGGGCCCGGGCCGACGGCCGCGCCCACACGCAGGCTGCCGGCGGCGTCCTTGCAGGCATTGGGGAAATCGCTGGACTTCTGAATGTCCTTGACGGTGATCATGCCGCGCAGCGCGAAGTCACCGTTGACCACCAGCACCTTTTCGATGCGATGGGCATGAAACAGGCCGAGAATTTCCTCGCGATCGGCGCCCTCGTGCACCGTAATCAGCTTCTCGCGCGGCGTCATCACCGACGTAACCGGCGCATCGAAACGGGTCTCGAAACGCAGATCGCGGCTGGTGACAATGCCCACCGGTGCGCCGTTATCGACCACCGGCACGCCCGAGATGCCTTGCGCGCGCGTGAGATCCAGCACTTCGCGGATGGTGGCGTTCGGACCGACGGTGATCGGGTCGGAAATAACGCCGGATTCATATTTCTTGACCGTGCGCACGTGCTGCGCCTGTTTCTCGCCCGACATCGACTTGTGGATGATGCCGATGCCCCCCTCCTGCGCCAGTGCGATCGCCAGCCCGGCCTCGGTGACCGTGTCCATGGCGGCGGAGACCAGCGGAATGTTGAGGGTGATGCCGCGCGTGAGCCGGGTCGACAGATCGACCTGACGCGGCAGCACGTCGGAATACGCGGGTTGCAGCAGGACGTCGTCGAACGTCAGCGCTTGCTCACTGATTCTCAGGGTCATAGGCTCGCCAGCGGTGAGCGGCCTGTTTGCGCCGGATGCGCGTTGTGGCCGCCGCAAAGACCGCGGATTATACAAGCTCGCGCGCCTTGGTTCACTAGGCGATTGCCGCGGCGACTATCCGCGCCCGCACTCATCCCGACGTACCGCGCATTCAGACAGGCCAAACCGCACATGACCGCAGCCGATTCCGGCCCCATCGTATTCACCGTCAGCGAACTCAACCGCGCGGCCCGCGACCTGCTGGAGCAGAGTTTCGGCCTGCTTTGGGTCGAGGGCGAGATCTCCAACCTGGCGCGGCCGCGCTCGGGGCATGTGTACTTTTCGCTCAAGGACGGCGAGGCGCAGGTGCGCTGTGCGCTGTTCCGCAACAAGGCACGGCTGCTGCGCGTGGCGCTCGACAACGGCGTGCAGATTCGCGTTCGCGCGCGCGTGAGCTTGTATGCCGCACGCGGCGACTACCAGTTGATCGTCGAGCACGCCGAGGATGCCGGCGCCGGCGCGCTGCAACGCGCCTTCGAAGCGCTGCGTGCGCGACTGGACGCCGAGGGCCTGTTCGCGGTCGAGCGCAAACGCGCCCTGCCCGGCGCCCCCGCCCGCATCGGCGTGATTACCTCGGCCACGGGCGCGGCGATTCGCGACGTGCTGTCGGTGGTGTCGCGGCGTTATCCGCTCGGCGCGCTGCGCGTCTATCCGGTGCCGGTTCAGGGCGAGGCCGCGCCGCCCGCGATCGTGGCGGCCTTGGGCCGCGCCGGGCAACGGGCGGATTGCGACGTAATCCTGCTCGTACGCGGCGGCGGCTCGCTGGAGGATCTTTGGGCGTTCAACGATGAAACCGTCGCCCGCGCGATCGTGGCCTGCCCGATTCCGGTGGTCTCGGGCGTGGGCCACGAGGTGGATGTGACCATCGCCGATCTCGCCGCCGATGTGCGTGCGGCGACGCCCTCGGCGGCGGCCGAGCTGGTGTGCCCGGACATGGCCGCGCGCGCGGCGCAGCTGCCACAAGCCAGCGCGCGGCTGCAGCAGCGCATCAACGCGCGGCTGGCCGAGGCGCGCCAACGCCTGGCCGGTCTGGAACAGCGCCTGGCGCGCCAGCGCCCACGCCGACGGCTGGAAACGGCGGCCCAGCGGCTGGACGAGGCGGAGTTGCGGCTTGCGCGCATCGCGCAGGGGCAAATGAGCGCGCATCGACGACATCTGCAATTAGTCGCAGACCGCTTGCACCGGGCCACGCCGGCCCGCCGCCTGACACAGGCCGAACACGCGCTCGACGGCCTGTCGCAACGTCTTGAGCGCACGGGTATCCGTCGGCTCGAGACCGCGCAGCGCCGGCTCGGTTCGGCGGTGCGGGCACTGCATAGTGTCAGTCCCCTACAGACGCTGGAACGTGGTTATGCTATAGCTCGCGACGCGCAGGGCGATGTTCTGCGCGACGCTTCGACCGTGGCCGTAGGCGAAACCGTCGCGATCGATCTGGCACGGGGGCGACTGGACTGCGAGGTTCGCGCCCGCCATGAGCGGGCCGGCCTGAAGGAACACAACAACCGCGATTGAACGGCCGGCGCATCGCATCCGGCCGTTACGCTGAAACCCAAGGGGTCCCGACATCGTTATGACGAGTACGCCGCACCATGCCTGCCTGCGCCTGACATTCGCCGCGACCGCGCTGATCGGCGCGCTGGCGGCCACCGGCTGCGCGACGGGCCCAAAGCTGTCCACACCGCAGCCGCCGCCAATTCCCAAGCCCGCCGGCGACGTGCCAAGCGTCAACAAGGCCGTACTCAAGCCGGGCACGCAGGTGGTGGCCGACACCGCCGAAGGCCATATCAAGATCGAGGCCGGTCCCGGCCTGCGCCGTGTGTTCGACTGGGACGGCCTGCGACGCGGGGTGATCGCCAAGCCACGCCAAAAACGCTTCGCCGGTGAGTCGGCCAAGGGGCTGTACTTCGACGGCACACCCAAGGTCTGGAAGCCCGCCCATGGCATCTCCAAGCTGCGTTATGAAGAGGGCTATCGCAACTTCGAAAACATGGACGACGCGATGATCTGGATGCAGATCCGCCGTCTGTACTACACCTACAACGACAACGGCCTGGTGGTCGGCTGGAAGCGCAAGGGCGATACCCTGCAGGTGGAAGTCTGGCAGTTCACGATCGATGGCAAGAAGCCCACCACCATGCCGAAGGCCCAGAGCACCCGTATCGCCGAGGGCCCGCTCAAGGTCAAACCGCAAAAGATGTCGCCACACCTGGTGTTCGCCGACGGCCATACCGAGCCCTATAACACCCGCACGGCGTCGGAATATTCCAACATCCATACCGGCGGTACCGCGGGCAGCGCGCACGCCAGCCAGTGCGGCTGGTTCAAGAGCGTGTTTGGCCAGTGCGCGAGCGCTTCGGCGGGCAGCACCAACAGCCGCGCGGATCACGGCAGCAACGCCGCCGGCAAGACCTCCGCGACCGCCGCATCGAACAGCACGAGCGCGGCGAAGAATACGGCGGCGGGCGCCGGATCCGCCAGTTCGACGACCGCTCAGCAGGCGGCCTCAGGAGCCCCGCAGGCCAGGATCGCGGGCAAGGTGGTCAATATTCGCAGCCGGCCGAGCACACACTCCAAGGTGCTGTTGCAGGCGCGGCAGGGCGACCCGGTCGCGATATTGAAAAAGGATCATGGCTGGCGTTATGTGCGGTTCGGCGACGGCCGCAAAGGCTGGGTAGCCAACTTCTTGCTCAAGCATTGACATGCCGGACGGGCGCGGCGGCGGCCAGCACATGAATGCCCCCGCCTGCCACCCGTCCCGGTAGCGTCCGCCGGCTCGACCCGCGCGGGTGCTGCGTCAACGCGACAACGAACACGCCGGGCATCGCGGCTCGCAGGCCGCGGCGCCTAGCGGCGTTGCGCGCGCGGCTTGTCGACGTAGGGGTTGTCGCTGTTCTTGAACACCAGTTGTATCGGCGTGCCGAACAGGTTGAAGTGCGCCCGGAAGCGGCGCACCAGATAACGCTTGTATTCGGCCGACAGCCGCTGCGTCTGGTTGCCGTGGATCACGATCTTGGGCGGATTGCGCCCGCCCTGATGGGCGAAGCGCAGCTTGATACGGCGCCCGTGGACGGCCGGCGGCGCGTGGGCCGCCACGGCGTCTTCCAGCGCGCGTGAGACCTGCGGCGTTGACAGTTCGGCGAAGGCTGCCCGGTACGAGGCCTGTACGGCATCGAGCAGATCGCGCAGCCCGGAGCCGTGCAAGGCGGAAACGAACAACAAGGGCAGATAGTCGAACGCGCCCATGCGCTCAACGACCTTCGCATGCAGTTTCGCACGCTCATCCGGCGACAGGCCGTCCCACTTGTTGAGCACGATTACGGCCGCCCGGCCACGCTCGATCGCCAGATTGAGCAGGCGGATATCCTGGGTCGACAGCCCGGCCCGCGCATCCAGCATGAGCACCACGACCTGGGCCTGTTCGGCCGCCTGCATGGCCTTGATCACACTCAGCTTCTCGATGCCGTCGTCGACCTTCGAACGACGCCGCACACCCGCCGTGTCGACGATGACATACGGCTTGTCGTCGAAAAAGAATTCGCTGGCCACGGCGTCGCGCGTGGTCCCCGGCGCGTCCTGCGTGAGCATGCGCTCGTCGCCCACCAGCCGGTTGACCAGTGTGGACTTGCCGGCATTCGGCCGGCCCAGCAGCGCGATGCGGATGGCATCGGGGCGGTGGGCGCGCACCGCAGCACGCGGCTCGGGCAGATCGGCGAACACCCGTTCCAGCAGCAGATTGACCCGATCGCCATGCTCGGCCGAGATCGCCCACGGCTCGCCCAGCCCCAGCGCATGGAATTCGGCGTTGGCCGTGACGTTGGCCTGGCCTTCGCTCTTGTTCACCACCACGATGACCTGCTGGCCGTTGCGCCGCAGGCGCTCGGCGATCGCCCGATCGCCGGCCATCAGCCCCTGGCGGCAATCCACCACCAGTAGCACCGCATCGGCCTCCGCCAGCGCCGCATCGGTCTGGGCCAGCGCTCGCGTGTCGATATCCTCGTCATCCTGGCCGATGCCGCCGGTATCGACCACGATGAAGCGCCGGCCGGCATGCGTGGCATAGCCGTACTGCCGGTCCCGCGTGACCCCGGGCTGGTCCGCCACCAGGGCATCCCGGGATCGCGTCAGCCGATTGAACAGGGTCGACTTGCCGACGTTCGGCCGGCCGACCAGTGCGATGACCGGAAGAACGGCCCCGCTGTCCGCCACGGATCAACTACCGCTGGAGGCAAAGCGCACGGCGGCGACCTCGCCGTCGGCGCCGAGCACGATCGCCCGGTCTCCGACCACGACCGGCTGCGCGCGGATCGCCTGGTCAAACGGGCGGCCGCGCCCCTCGACGGACCCGTCGTTCGGCGACAGCCAGTGCAGATAGCCCGCATAGTCGCCGACCAGTACATGCCCATCGACGACGGCCGGTGCCGAGAGCTTGCGGTATTTGAGCGCGTCCTGCTTCCACACCGATTCGCCGTTGGCCTGCGATACGGCCCAGACCACGCTGTTCATGTCGGTGGCATAGACGTTGCTGCCGTCGACCGCCAGATTGTTTTCCGAGGCGATCTTGTGCTTCCAGCGAATCCCGCCACCATGAATATTCATGGACACCAGCGCGTCGCCCGCGCTGATCGCGTAGACACTGTTGCCGTCGATCAACGGATTGGCGTCGACGTCGACGATACGGTCGAGTTCCGAGCGGCCTTCCGGCAGCGCCACGGTCTGCTCCCAACGCTGTTCACCGGTGGCCAGATCCAGCGCCTGGACCTTGCCGCTGTCCATGCCGACGTAGACCGTGTTGCCCTGAATGACCGGCGAGGCCGTGCCGCGCATGGTCAGGTTCGGTACGCTGCCCTCGATGGTCCAGAGCCGGTCGCCGGTGGCCATGTCCAGCGCGGCGACATGCCCGTCGACCGTACGCGCAACCACCAGATTGGCGGTGCCGGCCGGGGCCGCGATCACCTCGCTCGACAGATCGGCGCTCCAGTCCTTGCTGCCGTCATCGGCGGACAGCGCGATAACCTCGCCGTTGCGGGTGCCGACCAGCAACGTGCCGTCAACCACGGACGGACCGGAAATGAGGTGTTCATGGGTATCGACATGCCACACGCGGTGCCCGTTGGCCAGCTTCAGCGCCACGACTTCGCCGTTGCTGTTCGCTACATACACCCGACCGTTCGCCACCGCGGGCACGAAGCCGCCTTCGTCCTTGCCGGCGCCGCTGCCGCCGTTGGCATGCCAGAGCACCTGCATCCGGAAGGCCGGGTTCGGCAGTTTGGTGAGCGGTTTCGGCTGGTTGATGGTGGCACCGCCGCCACAGGCGGTCAGGCCGACCGTGACCGCGATCAGCAGCGGCGTCAGGCAGGCGAGCTTGCGTCGATAATTGTTCATGAGTCGGACTTCTTCGAATCGGTCGGCGTGTCACCGGCGGCCGACGCCGGTGCATTCTGATGGAGTTTCTGCTCGAGCATGTGCCGCGACGCATCGGGCGGCAGCTTCGCCAGCGCCTTCTTGTAGGCCGCATGCGCCGCCTTGCGATCGCCCTGCGCTGCATGGATATCGCCGGCCAGCTCGGCATAGAGCGAATCAAACGATGCCGGATGATCCTGTTTCAATAACTTGAGCGCCGCATCGGGCTTGTTCTCGGCCCAGAGCACGCGCGCCTTGCGCACCGCGGCGATCTGGCGGATGCCCTCGCCCTTGGCATTTTTCATCGCCCAGTCGAGCTGGGCGGCGGCCTTGTCGAGCTTGTCCTGATGGACCTGGTAGGCGGCCATGGCCAGGGCCGCGGCGCCGGCATAGGGCGTGCCGCTGTAATCGCTCTCGAGCGTCGACACGAGATTGTCGACGCCAGCGGTGACATTGTCGGTGCTGATGCCGTGCTGGACCTGGGCGTACATGTCGGCCGCATGGGCATCCTGACGATTGCTGTACCAGCCCCAGGCGTACCAGCCACCAATCGCAAGCAGCCCGATGAGCACACCGATGATCGCGGCCGTCCCGTTCCTGGACCACCAGCGCGTCAGGCTCGCCAGCTCTTCGTTGTCGTCGTAGTCCGCCATTCCCGTCCTTTGTCGTTTCGTTCCGTCGACTGTCGCGTCAGCCGCGCGCATCGGCCAGCAGCGCGGCGATACGTGCCGGCGCCTCGGCGAGCCCCACTGTTTCCTGTTCCCGGTCGTCGGTCAGCGGTTTGATCTGGAGTGTATCGTTGGCAGCCTCGTCGTCACCGAACACCAGCGCCAGACGGGCCCCGCTCTTGTCCGCCTTCTTGAACTGCGACTTGAAGCTGCCGCCCCCTGCATGCACGCGCAGTCGCAACTCGGGCAGCGCATCGCGCAGGCGTTCGGCCAACGCCGGCACCCGCGCGCTGGCCGCGTCGCCGGTGTGGACCAGATAGGCCTGCGGCGCCACATCGTCGAGTGCAACGCCCTGCGCCTCCATCAACGCGACCACGCGTTCGACGCCCATGGCAAAACCGGTCGCCGGCGTATCCGAACCGCCGAGCTGGGCCACCAGACCATCGAAACGACCACCCGAGCACACGGCGTTCTGGGCGCCGAGATCATCGGTGAGCCACTCGAACACGGTGCGCGTGTAGTAATCCAGGCCGCGGACCAGACGCGGATTGATGCTGTAGTCGATGCCGAGCGCGGCGATGCCGTCGCACAGTCCCTGGAAATGCGCGGCCGATTCCGGGCCGAGATAATCGGTCAACGCCGGTGCGGCCGCGATGAGCGCGGCCATCTCCGGGTTCTTGCTGTCGAGAATACGCAGCGGGTTCCGGTCCAGGCGGCGCTTGCTGTCGGCGTCGAGCGTTTCGTGATGGGCGCTGAAATACGCATGCAGCGCATCGCGATACGTCGCCCGCTCGGCCGGGGTGCCGAGCGTATTGATCTCGAGCCGCAGGCCGGTGATGCCAAGACGACTGAAAAGTCGCGACGACATCGCGATCTGCTCGATATCCACATCCGGCCCGGCCTGACCGAAGGCCTCTACACCGAACTGATGGAACTGGCGCTGGCGCCCCTTCTGCGGCCGCTCGTAGCGAAACATCGGCCCGACGTACCACAGGCGCTGCGTGGCATTATGCAGCAGACCGTGCTGGATCCCGGCGCGCACCGCGCCCGCCGTGCCCTCCGGCCGCAGCGACATGGATTCGCCACCGCGGTCGTCGAAGGTATAGAGCTCCTTCTCGACGATGTCGGTTACTTCACCGACGCCCCGCTCGAACAGACCGGTCCGTTCCATGATCGGCAACCGGATCTGTTCGTAGCCGTAGGCCGCGAACACATCGGCCGCCGTGCGTTCCAGCGTGTGCCACAACGCGTTTTCCGCGGGCAGCACATCCTGCATGCCGCGGATCGATTGAATACGCTGACTCATCGAACCCTTCTATCGTGACTGTACAGCCCGGGCGCCTGTGTCCCGTGACGCCTATTCATCACCCTGTTCCGGCGCTTTTGGTCGCCATGCCCCGTTGCGGCCATTGGCCTTATTCGCGGAAAGGCCCGATCGACGCGCGTCGCCCGACAGGACAAAACCGCGCGAAATCCATCGCGCGAATCGACGTGAGGGCACACTAGCCGTTGCCGTTGCCGCTGCTCGCCGCGTTGACCGTCAGGTGCGCGATACCGCCCCCGCTGGTATGTCCGGCGACGTCCACCGGCTGCCCACCGATGGTCACTTTCACCCCGGGCGCATAGCCGAGCGTGATCTTGTACGGCGGTGTGCCGTTGAATTCCTTGGTATCACCGGACTGGAAGATGCCCGATGCCATGCGATCACCGTTGGCATCGGTCACGCGCACCCACGACCGCTTGCTGAACTTGAGCACGAGACGGTTGGGCGGCACGGCCGGTGGCGCGTTCTGCTGCGCTGGCTCGGCGCCCGACGCGGTTGAATTATCACCCGCCGGGCTCGGCGTGGTGGTGAGGCCAAGCGACTGATTGACGTTGCGCCCGCCGGGCTGCTTGCCGGTACGCGACGAGCCGCTGTTACCGCCAACCACGCTGGGCGTGATGCTGTTGTCGGCCCCTGTCGCAACGGCGCCTTGACTGTTCGTGCCGCCGCCGGCTTTGCTGGCGTTACTGCTGCTACCCCCACCCGTACTGTTGGTTCTACTGGTGCCGGCACTGCTGACACTGGGGCTGCTGGTCGTGGGTTCGCTGCTGGGCGCGCCGCTGCCGCCAGTGCTGTTCGATGAACTGGATGAATTGAACTCGAAGGATTTCGCGCTTTGATTGGGCTGACTGGGCTGAACGGCATTGCCACTGCTGCTGTTGCCGGTGATCGCGCCCGGCACGCCAGTGGACGGCAGCACGAACACGACCGCCGCGACCACGGCCACAACGATGAGCGCAAGAATCAACAGCCCCCGGAAGCGGAAGCCGCCACCCGGGGTCACATCCTGCGGAATAATGCCGGCGCCAACCGAGCGGTGATCGAGCCGCGGCTTCGGCGCTGCCTCGCCCACCAGCGCCGTATAGGCCGCCATCAGCCGATCGACGTTCAGATCGAGGACCTTGGCGCACTGGCGATAGTAGCCGCGCGCGAACACCGGCTGCGACAACGCCTGGAAATCGTTCTCCTCGAGCGCATCGATCGTGTGGCGGCTGAGCCGGGTCTGCGCACAGAGATCCGCGACGGTGTAATCGTGTGCGAGACGCCCCTCACGCAGAATTTCGCCCGGGGTGAGGCCCTCGGACTTGTTGCGCGTCAGGCCCGGCGACGCCGCTTCGTCCTCGGCGCGCGGGGCCAGGCCCGGCTCTTTTGGTTCATCGAATTGATCGTCGTGCGTTGCGTTCATTGACGCGATGACTCCAGTTGGCTCAGCGATCGGCTTGCCGTCGGCTTGTTCGCATTGTGGCGCTTGAGATAGGCCGCCGCGGCGGACCGGTCGTGCAGCGCCAGTTCGATACGCGCGGCCAGCAACAGCTGGGCGGCATCGAGCTTGGTCGCAGCGTCGGCGCGTTCGATGAACGCGCGCGCGCTCAAGTAATTCTGCGCATGGTATTCGATTGAGGCCAGATGCGTCAGGGCTGTCGCCTGTTTCGGATCGGCCTTGAGTGCGCGACGGAAATATTGGGCAGCCTGTTTCGTGCGCTTCGCCCGGTACAGGCACAGGCCGGCGTTGGCCAGGCTGTCAGCGCGATCGCCCGAACTCCCGGCATTCAGTGCGCGCTTGAAATTAGCCAGGCCCTGATCGGTCTTGCCTTGCTCACAGAGAAAGGCAGCGTAGCTGTTGTAAACCTCGGCCGCCGGCCTTATCGACAGCGTCTTCTTGAAATACCGTTTCGCCCGAGCCGGCTCGTCGAGCCGCTCGCTCACGACCGCCATGCCCCAATTGGCGGTGAAGTTATCGGCGTCGTATTGCAGTGCCTTTTGAAAGGCCTGTCGAGCGCGGTCGTTCTGCCCCTTGTGCAAAAAGTTGGCACCCACGTTGGCATTCGCCGCGGCCGCGTCCTGGCGATTGACGCCGCCGTCCGTCGCACAACCGGCCGCCGACAGCAGCGCCGCCAGCACAACCGGAGCGACCAGCGCAACCAGACGTCGGCTCATACGCGCGGAGCCGGCCGGGATTCGACACGAATCGGCACGTCGCGGAAATGCCGTTTCTGCTTGCTGCGCACGCGGCCGACGAGCTGCCCGCAGGCGGCGTCGATATCGTCGCCGCGCGTTCGCCGCACGGTGGTGCGCAGCCCCCGGGCATGCAGCGCATCCTGGAAGGCGCGGATGCTCGCCTCGGGCGGGCGCTCGTAGCCCGAACCGTCGAATGGATTGAAGGGAATGAGGTTGACCTTGGCCTGCCGGTTACCGAGCAGCCGGACCAGATTGCGGGCATGCTCGGGCTGGTCGTTGACGCCGGCCAGCAGCACGTATTCATAGACCACGTGGGCCCGGCGCTCCTTGCCCTCGACGTAGCGATCGCAGGCCGCCATCAGCTCGTCGAGCGGATACTTGCGGTTGATCGGCACCAACTCGTCGCGTAGCGCATCGGTCGGCGCATGCAGCGATACCGCCAGAGCCACGTCCACCTCGGCACGCAGCCGGTCCATGAACGGCACCATGCCGGAGGTCGACACCGTCACCCGCCGCTTGGACAGGCCGAAGCCGTAGTCGTCGAGCAGGATACGGATCGCCGGCACCACCGCGCGGTAGTTGGCCAGCGGCTCGCCCATGCCCATGAAGACGATGTTCGACAGCGCGCGTTCGCCGTGCACCTTGCCCTGGGCACGCAGGTCATGTTCGGCCATCCAGACCTGACCGACGATTTCGGCCGTGGTCAGATTCCGGTTCAGCCCCTGCTTGCCGGTAGCGCAGAAGGAACAGTCCAGCGCGCAGCCGATCTGCGACGAGATGCACAGCGTCGCGCGATCGGCCTCGGGAATATAGACCGCCTCGATGGCGTTATCCGGATCCATGTCCTCGGTGACCGCGAGCAGCCACTTGCGCGTACCGTCGCGGCTGGCCTGTTCGCGAATACGGGCCGGCGGCCGGATCTCCGCGATCTCTGGCAGGCGTTCCCGCAGTTTCTTGGACAGGTCGGTCATGGCCGCGAAATCGGTCACGCCGCGGGCATAGATCCACTGCATGACCTGCTTTGCCCGAAATGCCGATTCACCATGCTGCTTGAAAAACGCCGACATGGCCTCCCGGTCGAGGCCGAACAGATTGACACGCGTACCGCTGGCGGTCGCGCTGGTTCGGGTCGGGGTCAGGTTGTCGCTGTCGGCATTCGTCATGGCGAATCGGTCCGGATAGGCTTCGGTTCGGCGCCTGCGCCTAGCGCGGGCAGAGGCCGCCCTGGCCGAAGAAGAAATCGATCTCGGTCGCGGCGGTGTCCTGGCCGTCCGAGCCGTGTACGGCGTTGGCGTCGATGGAATCGGCGAAATCGCCGCGGATGGTGCCGGCCTCGGCTTCCTTCGGGTTGGTCGCGCCCATCAGGTCGCGGTTCCTGGCGATGGCGTTCTCGCCTTCCAGAACCTGGACCATGACCGGGCCGGAGATCATGAACTCGACCAGCGCGTTGAAAAACGGGCGCTCGGAATGCACGGCGTAGAACTGCTCGGCATCTTCCCGCGACAGCTGCATCATGCGGGCGCCGATGATCTTGAGATCGGCATTCTCGAAACGGCGATAAATCTCACCGATCACGTTCTTGGCGACTGCGTCGGGTTTGATGATCGACAGGGTGCGCTCGACGGCCATGGATTCTCCTACTGAAACAATACGATGGATGATATACGCCGCACGCATGATGCATGTGCGCGCGGATAACCTCGCATTGTATCGCGGACACGCGTGCCCTGTCAGGGTATCGAACGAATCGAATCGATGGCGAACGCCGGACCGCGCGAACGCCCGGCGCCCGCCCGGCCACTACACCATGAACGACTCGCCACAGCCGCAGGCGTTCCTGGCCCGCGGATTGTCGAACCGGAACATGCGGTTCAGGCCTTCGGAACGGAAATCGACGATCGTGCCCGCGAGTACCTGCATATGCTTGCGGGCCACCACCACACGCGCCCCATGGCCCTCGAACACATCGTCGTCGTCGTCGATCTCGTCGGCATAGTCCATGGTGTACATGTAACCGCTGCAGCCGGACTTGCGGACACCCAGGCGCAGACCCAGACCATGTCCGCGTTTTTCAAGCTGATACCGGATCCGCGCCGCGGCGGCTTCGGTCAGCACCAGACCTTCGGTTTGCAGTGTTGTTTCGCTCATAACGCTATCGTCCCAGATTGATCATCGCGTTGGCCAACGCGTCGATCGCCACCAACCCAGCGTATCGCTGTGTCGGCGTCAGAGCCAACGCCTTCTCGACATCGGCCAATGTAAGAATACGCGCAAATTCGGTCGTCTGGCCAGTCACCTGTTCACAGACCCAGTCGGCACAGGCCACGACCACCGGCGGGCCGAACGCCGCGAACGCCGCGCGCAGCCGGGCGGCGTCGTCGCGCGCCAGGAACACGCGGCAACGCGCGTCCTCGCCGGGCGTTTCGGCGGCGCCGCTGGCCGGCCAGCCCGCGGCTGTTTCCGGCGCGACGGCCCGGGCCGGGCGCAGAAAACGTGCCATGATCGTTTCGCTGGCCAGCATGCGATTCAAACCGCCGCGGCCAGCGCACGCAGCCGCGTCACTTCGTCCGTGAACCGCTGCCCCGCCGCCGCAATGGCCGCGTCATCCACCCCGGGGCCCAGGGAAAAACGAATGGTCGCGGCCGCTTCGCGGGGCGAGCGGCCCATGGCACGGGCCACATGCGAGGACTCGCCCTTGGCCGCACTGCAGGCCGCGCCGGCCGATACCGCAAGCTCGGGCTCACCTTCGTTGAGCCCCGCCACCAGCGCCGCGCCGTGCACGCCGCTCACGCTCACGCTCAGAAACGGCGCCGCGGTGTGTTCCGGGCGCCCGTTGCGATACAGGCCGCCGACGGGCGCGATGGCGTCCCACAATGCGTCGCGCAGGCGCGCCCATGCCGGCTGTGCCGCCACGCCGTGCCGTGCCGCATGTGCCGCCGCCGCGCCAAAACCGGCAATCTGGTGCGTGGGCAGCGTGCCGGCGCGCAGGCCGCGCTGCTGTCCGCCGCCGATGACCTGGGGCACAAGCCCGATGCGCGGCACGCGCCGACGGATATACAGCGCGCCGACGCCCTTCGGGCCGCCGATCTTGTGCGCCGACAACGACATCAGCGCGATCGGCGTCCGCCTCACGTCGATCGCGAGCCGCGCCAGGCTTTGCGCCGCGTCCACATGCAGGGCGACGCCGGCTGCCGCGCATTGCTCGGCGATCGCCGGAATATCGTGGATCACGCCGGTTTCGTTGTTGACGTGCATGATCGAAACCAGATCCGGGCCCTGCGCCAGGGCGGCCGCCAGCTCGCCCGCGTCGATCGCGCCGCCCTCGTCGACCGGCAGCCAGTCGACCGTCACCCCTTTTTTCGCAAGCACACCGAGCGTGTCGCGGGTGGCCGGGTGCTCGGTCACGACGGAAACGATGCGCGCACCGTCGCCCACGAACTCGGCCACGCCGCGCAGCGCCAGATTCGACGATTCGGTCGCACCGGAGGTCCAGACGATCTCGCGCGGTTCGGCGCCGATCAGCGCGGCCAGCGTCTCGCCGGCGGCGTCCACCCGCGCCCGGGCGCGCCGTCCCGGCGGGTGCGGCGACGACGGATTGCCGGCGGCGTCCACCAGCGCCTCGTGCATGGCCTCGGCCACGCCCGGCGCCAGCGGCGCGGTGGCCGCATGGTCGAGATAGATCGCGGCGCGCATATCAGACGTGATCGGTTTCCGGGTGCTTTTCGTCAAGACGCGCGCCGAGCCGCCGGGTGAGTTGTTCCAACTCGTCCTGCCGCCGCTCCAGCGCATCGATGTGATCGAGCATGGCGTCGATGCCGCGCGCGACCGGATCGGGCATGTCCTGGGTCACGCCATACATCGAGAAACCGATCCGATCCGCGGTTTCCTTGCGCCGGTCCTCGGGCGTGCCGTCCTTGCACTTGACCAGCTTGGCCGGCACGCCCACGGCGGTGCAGCCGGGCGGGACTTCCTTGACCACGACAGCGTTCGACCCGATACGTGCGCCCTGGCCCACCGTGAACGGCCCGAGCACCTTGGCACCGGCGCCGACGACCACATCGTTCTCGAGCGTCGGATGACGCTTGCCCGGGCTCCAGCTGGTGCCCCCCAGGGTCACGCCCTGATAGATCGTGCAATCGTCGCCAATGATGGTGGTCTCGCCGATCGTGACACCGAAGCCATGGTCGATGAAAAACCGACGCCCGATCACGGCACCGGGATGAATCTCGATGCCCGTGACCCAGCGCGACAGATGCGAAATGAATCGTGCGATCCATTTCATGCCGTGGTTCCAGCACCAGTGGGCAACGCGATGCCACCAGATCGCATGCAGCCCGGGATAGGTGAAGATGACTTCCCATACGCTGCGGGCCGCCGGGTCGCGCTCGAATACCGTATCCAGATCTTCCTTAAAGCGAGCAAACATCGGCTAACCCCAAACGTGGCGCCGCGGATAGGGGCGCGCGGCCTGTCGCCGGCGCGCCATGGCGCGCATGGACCAAACGTAGACGACTATTTCGGGCCGAAAACGCCAGGATCAAGTGTAGCGCCCACGTCCAGTGGGCGGCACGCGCTATCGATCGTCGCCCGCGCCCGGCTTGCGGTTGGGCAGACGACGCGGATCCAGCGCGCGCAGCGCGCCGCGCAGGATGTTGGTCTCGATGCGATCCGGCGCGGCGCGATTGAACAGCCGCCGCAGCCGCCGCATGAGGATGCGCGGCTCGCTCGGATCGAGAAACCCCGCAGCGACCAGCACATCGTGCCAGTGCTGGAACAGGCCTTCCATATCGGCGGCCGGAACCGGCACGTGCACCTCGCCCGCGGCGATGCCGTGACCGCTGGCCACACGCAACTCATAAGCCACGACCTGCACCGCCGCCGCCAGATTGAGCGAGCTGTACTCGGGATTGGTCGGCACCTGAAGATGCAGCTGGCAACGATCCAGTTCGGCGTTGTTCAGTCCGGAGCGTTCACGCCCGAATACCAGCGCCACCGGCCCGTTGGCGGTGGCCGCGACCGCGCGCACGGCCGCGGCGCGTGCATCGATCAACGGCCACTGGGTTCGACGACTGCGAGCGCTCGTGCCGATGGTCAGCACACAATCCGCCAGCGCCTGATCCAGCGTGTCGTGCCGATGCGCACCAGCCAGCACATCGTCGGCCCCGGAGGCGCGCGCGGTGGCCTCGGGGTCCGGATAACGCTCGGGCGCGACCAGAGCCAGGTCCGACAAGCCCATAACCTTCATTGCGCGTGCTGCCGCACCGATATTGCCGGGATGCTGCGCGCCCACGAGTACGATGCGCAGGCGGGATAGCACGGCCGCGTCGGGCCTCGGGTTCTGGGGCGCGGAATCGCTCATCAAGGGACGTGGCAGCGGGGAAAAACAGAGCGCTAATGTTACGCTAGCTTCTTTTTAGGCGCCCGCTTCATGCAACCCCTGACCAATATCGCAGTCACCGCCGCGCGGCGTGCCGGTGACGTCATCCTGTCCTACTACCGCCGCGGCGATACCGGCCAGGTGACCCGGAAAGCCGAGAACGATTTCGTGACCGAGGCCGACCAGCGCGCCGAAGCCACAATCATCGACACCATCCGGCGCAACTACCCGGGGCATGCGTTTCTGGCCGAGGAATCGGGCGAGACCGGCGACTCGGACACGGTCTGGGTGATCGACCCGATCGACGGCACCATGAACTTCATGCGCGGCATTCCGCATTTCTGCGTGTCGATCGGCTGTCGCGTCAACGGCGTGGTCGAGCACGGCGTGATCTACGACCCGGTCAAGGACGAGCTGTTCATCGCCGAGCGTGGCAACGGGGCGAGCGTCGACGGCCACCGGATGCGCGTGTCGAACACGGTACGCCTGCGTGAATCGATGCTGTCCACCGGTTTCGCCTACCGCCGTCAGGGCGATATCACGACTTATCTGCCGCTGTACAACCGCATGCTGTCGGCCTGCGGGCACATGCGGCACTCCGGGTCCGCCGCGCTCGACCTGGCCTATGTGGCGGCCGGCCGGCTCGACGGCTACTGGGAAATCGGGCTGTCGGCCTGGGATCTGGCCGCCGGCATGCTCATGGTCCGCGCCGCCGGCGGCATCGCATCCGATGCGCACGACAACGACGCTGATCCGCTGGAGACCGGCAATATCCTCGCGACCAACCCCAAGCTCTACCCGCAGATGCTCGACAAGATCGTGAAAACCCCGCGCGGCGGGCGCTGATCGCGGCACGTCCTGGCCCAGCCCGCGCCCGTCCGGATGCGGCCCGCGTCATTCAGCACGGCGCGACCGGCATGCGATTCGGATTTCTCGTCTTTGACGACCCATGAAGGGCTTGACCGGCTCGGCCGCCGGGAACTGATCGGCGTTCGGGCCAACCCGGCGCAGGGCCGAGCGAACGCCTGCTGGTCGGCCAGCGCACGGACGGCATCCGCTGCGCCAAGGGCCTCCGGCTGCTGCCGGGCGACGCCGCGTTCGATGCATTGCTCGTGCCCGGCCATGCTGGCGTTGGTGCGCGCGCATCCCGCGCGTGCGCCGCTGCTGTCGGTGTGCACCAGGGCGCTGATTCCGGTCGGCGCCGGCCTGCTCGAAGGCCGCCCCAACTACGCTTCGCTCGATCGACTGGCCGGCGACGAAGCCGTTCAGGTCGTCGAGCAACGTGATGTTCGCGACGAGAACATCGGGATCTGGGCCGGCATTTCCGCCGGCATGCATATGACGCTGGCCTATATCGCCGCCACCGCGGGCGCCGACACGACCGGGCGCGCCCAGCGCCGGGCCGAGTCCTGCCCCGATGGCATCCGCCACGGCGACCCGGCCATTGATGCCGACATGCCGGCGTACATCCACGCCACATGGAGATAGTCGCTGGGCCGTCGATGACGGCCCCTCCTGGGTGCCCGCGCGCCGTCCGCCGGGCGGCGTACCGATCAGCGCGTAACCTTGGCGGCCTTCGCTGCGTCCTCTTCCTTGGGCGGGAACAGGTCCTGGGCATTGAGCTTGAAGTACAGCGCCAGCGCGCTGGCCACGAAAATCGACGAGTAGGTGCCGGTGATGATACCCACCAACAGCGCCGCAGCGAAGCCGTGGATGACCGGGCCGCCGAGGAAGAACAGCGCCAGCAGCGTCATCAGCGTGGTGCCGGAGGTCATCAGCGTACGCGCCAGCGTCTGGTTGATGGCGGCATTGGCGACTTCCTTCGGCGTGGCCTTGCGCATGCGGCGGAAGTTCTCGCGGATGCGGTCGTAGACCACGATGGTATCGTTGAGCGAGTAGCCGAGCACGGCCAGCAGCGCGGCCAGCACGGTCAGATCGAAATCCATGTGCGTGAGCGAAAACACGCCGAGCGTGACGACGATATCGTGCACCAGCGCGGCCACGGCGCCGGTGGCGAGTTTCCAGTGAAAGCGGAAGATCACATAGATGAGAATCGCGATCACGGTGTAGAGCAGCGCCAGCGCGCCCTTGTTGACCAGCTCGCTACCGACCTGCGGGCCGACGAACTCCACCGATTGCAGCTGCGCGCCCGGCGGCCCGGATTTGAGCGCATCCATCACCTTGCCGCCGACCGAGGCCGCCTTCTTCTGCCCGGCCGAGGCCGGCAGACGAATCAGCGCGGTCTCGGCGCTGCCGAAGTGCTGAACCGTGGGCTGCGCGTACCCGGCCGCGCTGAGCGCACTGCGCACCTTGTTCAGGCTGACCTCGTGCGGGTATTGCACGTGCACGACGACACCGCCGGTGAAATCGATACCGAACGACAACTTACCGACGCCCAGCGATACACAGGACACCAGCAGCACGATCGCGGACACGATCACCGCATATCGGCCCTTGCCGATGAAATCGATCGAGGTGTTGGACTTGATCAGACGCATAGCACGGGTCCTAGATCGAGAGCTTTTTGAGCCGCTTGCGGCGGCCGTACGTCAGATTGACGATCGCGCGCGTACCGATAATGGCAGTGAACATCGAAGTCACGATGCCCAGGCTGAGCGTCACCGCGAAGCCCTTGACCGGGCCGGTACCGAAGCCGAACAGCATGAGGGCCGCGATCAGCGTCGTGATATTGGCATCGAAGATCGAACTGAAGGCTTTGTCATAGCCGCTCTTGATCGCCGACTGCGGCGTGTTGCCCGCATCCAGCTCTTCGCGTATGCGCTCGAAGATCAGCACGTTGGCGTCCACCGCCATGCCGATCGTCAGCACGATGCCGGCAATGCCCGGCAGCGTGAGCGTGGCCTGCATGATCGACAGCGCGGCTATCACCAGCACCAGATTCATGAACAGCGCCAGATCCGCAATCAACCCGAATATGCCGTAGTAGATCGCCATGAAGGCGACCACCACCAGAAAACCGACCACCACCGCGCGTTCACCCTCGGCAATATTGTCGGCGCCCAGGCTCGGGCCGATGGTGCGCTCGGATACGATATTCACCGGTGCGGCCAGGGCGCCGGCACGCAGCAACAGCGCGAGATCGTGTGCCTCGCCCCGCTGCAGTCCCGTGGTCTGGAAGCGCTTGCCGAACGCACTCTGGATGTTGGCCACACTGATCACCCGCTGATCCTTGTGCTGGGTGGTGACCCTCTTGCCGTTCTTGTAATGCGTCTCCAGGCGAGTCTCGGTGTAGAGCACCGCCATCGGATCACCGACGTGCGATGAGGTCACGTTGAACATCTTGCTGGCCGCCTGGCCGTCGAGCGTCACGAAAACGGCCGGCTGGTTGGTTTTCTGATCGAAGCCGGCCGAGGCATCGACGATCTGGTCGCCCGATGCGATGACGTCATCCTTGAGCAGGATCGGCTGACCGTTTTTGGTGTGGTACAGCTGATCGCCGGACGGAATATTGCCCGTTTTGGCGGCCTGCTGCGCATCATGCTTCTGATCCACCAGGCGATACTGCAGTGTCGCGGTCTTGCCGAGCAGACGCTTGGCCTGGGCCGTGTCCTGCACGCCCGGCAGCTCGACCACGATGCGGTCCTGCCCCTGGCGCTGCACCAGCGGCTGGGACACACCGAGTTCGTTGACGCGGTTGCGCAGCGTGGTGAGGTTCTGCTCGAGCGCGAAGTTGCGGATATGCTGGGCGCGGCTGTCGGTGAGCGTCGCGACCAGCGTGTTGTCCGCGTTCGGCGCCTGCTTGAACTGCAGGTTGTTGAACTGGCTCGGCAACGCGTTCTTGGCCTGGTGCATGGCCGCGGCGCCGGGAAACACGAGCTTGACCGAGTCACCGTCGCGGTAGGCGCGCTGGTAGCGGATCGAATGGTTGCGCAGGTAGTGCGGCACATCGCGGGCATAGCGATCGTAGGTGTTCTTGAACACCGTATCCATATCGACCTGGAGCAGGAAGTGCACGCCCCCGCGCAAATCCAGGCCCAGCGACATGGGCCGGGCCTTGATCGCCCGCAGCCAGGCCGGCGTGGAGGGCGCCAGATTGAGCGCCACTGTGTAGTTATCGCCCAGCTTGCGCTTGAGGACACCGGCCGCCTTGAGCTGGGCGTCGGTACCGCCGTAACGCGCCAGCAGGCGGCCGTTGTTGAGCGTGACGGTCTGGGCTGCCATGTCCGCGTTGGACAGAATGCTCTTGACGCGGCTCTCGAGCTGCCGGGTCGCGGCATTGCCGTTGGCCTTGGAGACCTGCACCGCCGGCTGTTCGCCGAACAGGTTGGGCAACGCATACAGTACGCCGACGACCAGCACGACGACGAGCAGAAAATATTTCCACAGCGGATAACGGTTCATAAGGCCCCGATCAATCGCAAAACGCAGGTCGCTCGCCGAGCGAACTTACAGCGAATCCATCGTGCCCTTGGGCACCACGCTGGTGACGGACGACTTCTGAACGCGGATCTCCACATCCTTGGCCACTTCCACGACCAGGAAATTCTCGCCGACCTCGCGAATGCGGCCGGCCACGCCGCCGGCGGTGACGATCTCGCTGCCTTTCGACAGACTCTCGATCAGCTTCTTGTGTTCCTTCTGCCGCTTCATCTGCGGACGGATCACCAGGAAGAACATGATCGCGAAGAAAACCACGATCATGCCGATCGAATAGATGGCGCTGCCGCCTTCGGCACCACCGCCCGCGGCGTGTGCAACGGGAATCAGAAAATCCATAATAAAAAGCCCTCGTCCTCAGGTTACGCGGACTGCGCCGCAAACAAGCCGCACAGTATGCCATAGGGTTTGTTGCCGCCCGACTACCCGGGCCGCCGATGCACGGTGTCAGCCGCCACCATATCCGCCATGGGCGGCCTGTGGTGTTCCGTGGCCTTCCGCCCCGGTGAAGAAATCGCGCATGAAGGCCGCGTAGTCGCCCGCCTCGATCGCCGCGCGGATCCGCTGCATCAATCTTTGGTAGTAAGCCAGGTTGTGCCAGGTGTTCAAACGCGACGCCAGAATCTCGCCACAGCGGAACAGGTGATGCAGATAGGCCCGGCTGTAGTGCCGGCAGGTATAACAGTCACAGGCCGCATCCAGCGGCGCCGTATCGTGCTTGTGCACGGCGTTCTTGATCTTGAGCACACCCTCGTGGGTGAACAGGTAGCCGTTGCGCGCGTTGCGCGTGGGCATAACGCAATCGAACATGTCGATGCCATAGGCCACGGACGCGACCAGATCGGCCGGCGTGCCAACCCCCATCAGATAGCGCGGCGCATCGGCCGGTGTTTTCGGCAGCACGCCTTCCAGCACCGCAGCCTTGTCGTCCCAGCCTTCGCCCACCGAAACGCCGCCGATGGCATAGCCGTCGAAGCCGATATCCACCAGCGCGGCCATGGATTCGGCGCGTAGATCCGCGAATACACTGCCCTGGTTGATGCCGAACAGCTTGTTGCCGGACTCGCCGTGCGCTTCACGACAGCGCGCGGCCCAACGCATCGACAGCTGCATCGACTGGGCGGCGTCGGCCTTGGGCACCGGATAGTCGGTGCATTCATCCAGGCACATGACGATATCGGCGTTCAGCGCATGCTGGACCTCGATCGAACGCTCCGGGGAAAGATACTGGCGCGAGCCGTCGAGCGGCGACCGGAATGCCACGCCGTCCTCGCCCAGTTTACGCATCTCGGCCAGCGACCAGACCTGGAAGCCGCCGGAATCGGTCAGGATCGGCCGCTCCCAGTGCATGAAGCGATGCAGGCCGCCATGCGCGCCGACGATCTCGGTACCGGGGCGCAGCATCAGGTGATAGGTATTGCCGAGCACGATCTCGGCGCCAAGCGCCGTCAGCTCCTCGGGCGTCATGCCCTTGACGGTGCCATAGGTCCCGACCGGCATGAAGGCCGGTGTTTCGACCGTGCCGTGCGGCAGATGCAGGCGGCCGCGGCGCGCATCGCCGTCCCGGCCCAGAGCTTCGTAGATCATGGCGGCGCAGTTTAGACACGCGCGCCCGGCGCGTCGACCGGCGCGGCTGATGCGGACGCCGTCGCATCGCGGTTGACGTGATTCAATGCCGGGCCCCGGTGATCGCATCTTCGATTGAGCCGGGCACAGTGCTGTGTCTAGACTGGGCCGCCACCGCCGCCATCGCCATCGCAGAACAGGTCGTTCCATGCCGCCCATCGCTCGCTCATCCGGCCTCGCCGCGACCCTGTTCGCGACTGTCCTGCTGTGGAGTTCCATCGCGACCGCGGCCGGCGCCGGCCGTGCCGCCCTGCCCGATCTCCGTGCGCTGGCGCGGCATGCCCGAGTCAGCGCGTTCGTGGTCCGTCTACGCGACATGCAGCCGATCGCTGCGCTGAACCCCGACGAACGGCTGCGCCCGGCCTCGGTCAGCAAATTGTTTTCAGCCTCGGCGGCATTGCAGCAGTTCGGCCCGGCCCATCGCTTCACCTCGCGCTTCGCCAGTCACGGGGCCATCAGTCATGGCACGCTCAACGGCGATCTCGTGTTCGTCGGCGGCGGCGACCCGTCGCTGGACAACCGGCGTCTGCACGAACTGGTGATGCGGCTCAAGGCCCGCGGCGTGGACAAGGTCAGCGGCAATCTCGTGATCGACCAGGGCCTTTGGGGGAAGGTACCGTGCCTGACCCAGGACCGCTGCGACGCCCACGAACGCGCCTCGCACGCCTATAGCGCCCCGCTGTCGTCGGCCGGCGTGAACTTCGGCACCGTCATGGCGACGGTCTACCCGGGCAACACCGCCGGCGCGCCAACCCGCGCCGTGCTGCACCCCGAAGATCTGCCGGGCTACCGTATCGACAATCAGGTCAAGACGGTCGCCGCCGGCGCCAAGACCGGCCTGATGGCCTGGCGCACCTACGACGGCCACCGCTCCACGCTGCACATCCGCGGCACACTGGCGACCGGGCACGGCCCCTACGACTTCCAGCGCGCGGTAACCGGCGCCGCAGCAGAAACGGCGAGGGTGTTGTCTGCGATGCTGGCCAACGCGGGCATCCCTGTCGCCGGCACGGTCACCACCCGCAGCGGCAATGTCAACGCGGACGGCACCACGCTGGCGCGGGTGCAAAGCGCATCGCTGGCCGAGCAGCTGATTCCGATGATGGCGTATTCGAACAATTACATGGCCGACACATTGACGCTCGACGTCGCCGCGAACAGTGGTCAGAGCCGCCCGTTGTCGCTGCCGCGCGCGTCGCAGGCGCTCGAAGCCCTGTCGGCGCGCGCCAACGCATTCGTCTACCCCAAGGCCGCGGCCGGTCACGCGATCTTCGACAGCGGCAGCGGGCTGTCGCTGGGCAACCGTGTCTCCGCCCGCGACCTCGTCTCCCTGCTCGCTTACATGTTCCACCAGAACGCCCTGTTCCCCGCGTTCTACGGCAGCCTGCCGGTGCCGGCCTCGGCCCCGTCGAAAACACTCAAACGCGGCAATGCCGACTTCGAGACGCGACTGGTCGCCAAGACCGGCACGCTCAGCGACCCGGTCACCGTGCGCGCCCTGGCCGGCTATTTTCGCCTCGCCGATGGCGGATTCGCGGCATACGGCATCGTGATCAACGGGACCAGATCCGACCCGCACCTGACCTATCGCCAGACCGTGATGGCCTACCAGGACGATCTGGAAGGCATCCTGGCTCGACATTGAGGCGCCCGGGCGACACGCTTTCCTCGCACCGCCGCTCGCAGGTATACTCCGCACTCGCTGCGCCCGGGTGGCGGAACTGGTAGACGCGTCGGATTCAAAATCCGATTTTGGAAACAAAGTGCGAGTTCGAGTCTCGCCCCGGGCACCACGATTCAAAAGCGCTGTCCTCTGCCCACAATCGTAATCTTCATGGTGTGGCGCTGGAGCCGGCACATCGACTGCAAGCAGGCAGACAAGGCGTTGCGCGGGTTGCGACCCGAATCCAGGCGCTGATCGATTGATCGGCGTGCATGTTCGCACCGGCAAGTCGCTGCGGTGCGCTGCCATGGCTTATCATTCCTGAGTCGCCTTCGTGAAACCGGGACCGGAAATCGTTCAAAAAGGACCAAAATCGCGTCGGGATAAACAACCCGTGTCGAGCGGCGTGGCGGGCCTGGACGCCGTGCTCCACGGTGGTTTTGTGCCCCGTCGCGCTTATCTGGTTTCCGGCGGGCCTGGCAGCGGCAAGACCACACTGGGACTGCATTTCCTGACTGCGATCCAGGGCGAACCGGCACTATTGGTCAGTCTTGGCGAGGCGGCGGACGACATCCGCGCCGACGCCGAAAGCATCGGCCTGGATCTGTCCACGATCACGCTGCTCGATCTTACGCCAGGACATGCCGACGGCGACCACGCCAGTTACAAATTGCTGGAACCCTGGGAGGCCGAGGCCCCGGACCTGCGCGAGCGCATCGATTCGGTCTGCCCGGATGGCCTGCCGCAGCGCATATTCATTGATGCTCTGAGCCAGTTCCGCCACCTCGTGCCCGATGCCTTCCAGTTCCGTAAGCAGGTCATGGCGTTGCTGCAATACCTCACGGCTGCCGGTGCGACCGTCGTTTTCACGGCTGAACAGGGCTCGGCGGCGGATGACGACCTGCAATACCTGGGGGACGGCATCCTGAAGCTCGAGCAGGGCCCGGACGGGCGAGCACTGCATATCGTCAAGCGCCGCGGCGCGGGTTTTGCCGAAGGCCGGCATGCCGTGCGCCTCGATAGCCACGGGATGCAGGTCTATCCGCGCCTGGTTCCCGAGGACCACCAGCAGACGTTTGTCGCCGAGACGATTCCTTTCGGGCTGGCCGAACTCGATGCGCTGACCGGGGGCGGATTGCAACGGGGCACCGTCACCCTGGTCTCCGGGCCATCGGGTGTCGGCAAGACATCGCTCGGGGCCCATGTGATGGGCGAGGCAGCGCGCCGGGGGGAGCGCTCGGTCATCTTCACCTTCGAGGAGCGGGTCGGCACCCTCAGCCATCGTTGCGAGCAGATCGGCATCCCGATAAGCCAGATGATCGACACCGGTACGCTCGCGGTTCGAGAGATCGAGCCGTTGCGGTACATGCCCGAGGAATTCGCCTGCAGCGTCCAGCGCGAGGTGGAAGAACGCGGCGTCCGAATGGTCATGCTCGACAGCCTCTCGGGCTATCGTCAGTCCGTACGCGGCCGGGACATCACGCCGCATATCCATGCGCTTTGCCGGTATCTTTCGAATATGGGCGTCACCGTGCTGCTGATCAACGAGATCAGCGCCATAGCCGGCGGCGAGGTCCGCGTGAGTGAATACGGTATCAGCTATCTGGCGGACGCCGTGCTCATGCTGCGCTACATGGAGCTTGACGGCGAGTTGCGCAAGACCATCGGCACCCTCAAGAAGCGTACCGGCGATTTCGAGAAGACGCTGCGCCATTTCAACATCACCCGTAACGGCCTCAGCGTGGGCGCCCCCATCAAAGGGATGCGCGGCATCATCAGCGGCATGCCTGAGTTGCTGGACAACGCGTAGGGTCTGCGGATGACACCAGACTCTGGCGTAGCGTCAGCGACGGAAGACACCGGGGCACGGGTCGGCGTGGCCATCCGCTCGGATGGCGATTACCGGCTGCTTGCGCGGCTGCTGGCACCGGACGATGGCCTGACCCTGATCCGCCTGCAGCAGGACGACGGGCTGGATTCCGTCAGGCTGGATCTGCTCATCGTCGATGCGTTATCGTTTCGGCGTCTGCGCGAGCCGATCATGCGGCGACGCGAAGAAGCCGGGCTGGTCGTGCTCCCGGTGCTGGTACTCGCGTCACAGAATAAAGGCGCGACGGGACCGCTACCGGCAGAGCTGGGATCTTCGATAGAGGATATTCTGCGTCTTCCGACGACCGGTCCTGAACTGCGTGCGCGTATTTCCAATCTGCTGCACCTGCGGGCGCTTTCCCAGCGCCAGTACCTCGCCCACGACGCGACGCGTCGGGAGCTCAGCGGACTGAGCCGAGCGCTGCGTACGCTGCACGCCTGCAACGAGATCATGCTGCGCAAGACCACCGAGGAGGGATTGCTCGGTGCGATCTGCCGCATGATCGCTCAGTTCGAGGGATATTCCCTGGCCTGGGTCGGTTTTCTGGAGGATGAAACCGGCTCGCAAAGCGCCGGCAACATCCGAAAAGTCGCCATCGCCGGCCCTGCCGCCGAGTTTGCCCGAAGCACTCGAGTGGAGGTAGGCGCCCCCGCTCGGGGACAGGGACCCTCCGGGCGTGCCATTACCACGGGTGAAACTCAGATCGCCGCCGACCTCGCCCTGGACGCCAGCGTTGAACCCTGGCGCGAAGAAATCAGGGCCTGGGGCCTGGGCGCCATGATCGCGCTGCCGCTCAAGCCGAGCGCGGGGCCGCCGGGTGTGTTGAGCGTGTTCTCGGCGCACAGCGGCGATTTCGAAGGCGAGGTACGCAAACTGCTCGAACGTCTGGCCGCGAACCTCACGTTCGGGCTGGACAAGTTGCAGATGCAGCGTGAGCGCGAGCGTCAGGCGGATGAGATTCGCCAGCTCGCCTATCACGATCCGCTCACGGGGCTGCCCAACCGGCGTTTTCTGCTGCAACAGTTCCACCAGGATCACACGGCGCGAATCGCCCAAGGGGGCAAACCGAAGGCGGCGGCCGTGCTGTTCATCGATATCAACGATTTCAAGCTGGTCAACGATGCGCTGGGGCATGTGGCGGGCGATCACATGCTGCGCAGCGTCAGTCAGCGTATTCAGGGCACCCTGCGTCAGAGGGACTGGGTGACGCGCCAGGGTGGCGATGAGTTCATTGCGATCATGATGGACAACCCACGGCGTGCGCTTGCCGCCGAGGACCCTGAACAGAGCGTGCGACGCCTGGCCGAAGCCGCGGAGACGCTGGCAACACGCATCATCCGGATTCTGCGTCGTCCTTTCGATATCGAGGGATTCAACCACCGTATCGGTGCGAGTATCGGCATCAGCCTGTTCCCCTACTACAGCGCGGACCCCGAATCGGTGATCAGCCAGGCCGACACCGCAATGTACCAGGCCAAACAGGCCGGCAACGGTATCGCCTTCTATTCCCCGGAGACGGCGCAGAGGCGCCAGCGGCGTTTCACGCTCGAAGCGCGCTTGCACCATGCGTTGGAGCACGAAGAATTCAGCCTGCACTATCAGCCGCTGTGGGAGACCACGACCGGACGGGTCGTGGGCGTGGAGGCCCTGCTGCGCTGGCAGGATAGCGAAGGCGCCCGGATTTCTCCGGGCGAATTCATCCCGGTGGCCGAGGAAATCGGCCTGATCGGGCCGATCGGCGACTGGGTTCTGCGGACCGCCGCACGCCAGATTGCGCAATGGCGGCGCGATGGCCTGGGGCTGTATATGTCGGTGAATCTTGCCGTCAGCCAATTGCAGGGGCCGGACGCGGCGCGCCATATCGCCGATCTGGCGGCCGCAGGCGGCGCGGCACCGGAGTGGTGGTCGCTCGAGGTGACCGAGGATATGCTGATGCACGACGTGGAATCCGTCGAGCATTCCATGCGCGAGCTCAGCGCACTGGGGTTTCGCTTCGCACTGGATGACTTCGGCCGCGGCTACTCGTCGCTTGCGCGCCTGCAGTCGCTGCCATTGCACACCCTCAAGATCGACAAGTTGTTCGTGGACGAACTGGCATCGAACGAGCGCGGCGACTCCATCATCGCCGCAATCACCGATATGGCACGTAATCTATCGATGGAAACCCTGGCGGAAGGCATCGAGACCGACGCCCAGCGCGCGCGACTGGTCGAGCTGGGCTGCCGCTGGGGACAGGGCTTCTGGCTCAGCGCGGCCCGTCCGCCCGAGGAGATTCCATCGTTGGTGGAGGCGGCGGCCGTCGTCGGATCGTGAGGAGCAAAGCCCCGTGCCCAGGCGCGGCTAGATTGCAGGTTCCACGCTTGCTGCTCACCGAGCTTGGGCCGCAACACCCTAATCGATCATGTACGACACTCAGCCGGCTGAATGAGCCAGGCCATTTTTCCGCAAGTGCACGCGAATGAGTGTAAACAAGGAGGCAGATCAAGGCACTGCCGCTTCAGATGGGTGAGCAATCGTGTCGTCAAGCCTTTACTGAACTTTGCACACAATCAAGGCGCCCCATGCGCCGAAAAGCCTTAATCATGCGATGAATTGGCATGGCAATACATTCAAACCCCGGGGCGAATCCATTGTCTGAATGCTCGGACTCATTTTCCCCCAATCAATTGGTTGCTCGTATGTCCCTTCAATCCGCCGCAGCCGAACACGGCCCCGTCACGCCCGGGAAACCCCAGATGAAAATAGACCCACGCCTACGCGCCGACTGCCATCGACTGGGCACGCTGGAACGCGCCACCGTACTGCTGCATCGTCATTCGGCGGTGGGCTGGCTGATCCTGGTGCCCGATACCGATGCCCAGGACTGGCACGAACTGGACGACGCGGAATGCGAGCGCGTGAATGCCCAGATCCGTGCATTGTGTGCCTGGGCCGCCGACGGGTTCAACGCCGACAAGATGAACGTGGCGACGCTGGGCAATGAGGTCACCCAGATGCATATTCATATCATCGCGCGCCACCGTCACGATGCCTGCTGGCCCGCGCCGGTCTGGGGCCGGCTGCCGGCCGGCGACCCCGGCTACGACGAAACCCGCATTGCAGGGCTGCGCGCGGCGCTGTCGCGCGATCTTCGGCTGGTCCCCGCGGAGGCGGACGAGGCATGAGCACCCGGCACGACGAACTCGAAGTCCGGATCGCCTATCAAGACGATGCGATCGAACAACTCAGCCGGCAGCTGTTCGCCCAGTCACGCGAGCTCGCGCGCATGGCCGAGCGTTGCCGGCAACTCGAGCAACGCGTACAACGGCTGGCCGAAGGCGAGCCGGATGCCGCGACCGACGAAACCCCGCCGCATTACTGACAACGCACCGGCCGCCGCGCGCCGACCCGTTCCGGGCGGGCCGGCGCACAGGTGACGGCGATCAGAACTGGATTCGCCCCCCGCCCTGACCGCCGCCCAAGCCCCCCTGACCGCCGCCCTGGCCGGGCACCTGGATCTTCTGGCTCTGCTGCCGCTGCATTTCCTTGAGCTCCTCGATCGCCCGCTCGGCTTCGGCATTGACCGCCGCGGGAAACTGCTCGATCGCACCCGCCAGGTCGTCGGCTTCCAGCTCGAACGACAACGGCAGGCTGCCCGCCGGCGTCATCAGGCTGGCCGACCCCTCGTAACGCACGTCGCGCGAATCGTCATCCTCGCCATTGGCGGTCACCGGAATCAGCTTGCGGATACTGCCCACCTTCAGATCGGAGAACGACTCTTCCCGGTACATGTGATCCGCATCGATCTTGATCTCGGGCATGTTGTTGTCGGCCATCTCTGAAATCCTGTCGCTATGATTGATGGGACAAAGGATAACAGCGACCGCGGGAACGTCGAGCGCTCGACCACGGGCGCGCGCGCTTCGCCCGTCGACCGGACGCGATCGCCATGGCCGACTCGCCACACGGCGGGTCGCCGCGCGGATATGCTTCTGCAGCTCGCTCTTGAAGCGGGGCCGCAACGCGTCTTCCGCCTCGTCTTCATTCGGACCGGTCGCCGTGTTCTGCTGCATGCCCTGATACAGCGAGCGCGGCGCGGTATCGCCGCCGGCACCGGCCGGCACCGGCCGGCGTACGCAACGGCTCGTACTGGCGGCCGCCGCGATCACCGTGCCGGTGGCATCCTGCGATTCGCCGACCCGGACCATGATCCGCAACACCCGCACGCCGGCGGGCAGATTGTCGTCGCCGACCGTAATCACCGCCTGACCGGCCTGGGACAACACCTCACGGGCCATCGCCTCGATCAGGTCATCGGCGAGCACGGCCTGGCTGGCCCGGGTGCCCACGATATCGAGATACAGCGGGCGCTGGCGGCGGCGGCGGCAACAAGCAGCAATGCGCCGGCCAGGAGCGCCATCCGGGCGGCATGGTGCACGCGTCGCCGCCGCCTCAACCGGTGTTTCTCATGCCGGCGGCGATGGCATTGATCGAACGCAGGACCGGATCGAGCCAGACCCGGTCACCCCCCTCGCGATAACGCGTGAGCGCCGCGATCTGGATGTGGTTGAGCGGGTCCAGATACGGCCGCCGCCGATCGAGTGACGTACGCAGCACCGGATCATCGTCCAGCAGACTGGACTCGCCGGTGATGCCGAGAATGCCGGCAACCGCGCGCTCGTATTCGGCGTGAATGGCTTCGAAGATATGCCCCTGCCCCGTTGCCAGCTGGGCATATTCCGAGGCGATCGTCATGTCCGCCTTGGCCAGCGACATCTGGACGTTGTCGATGATGGTGCGGAAATACGGCCATTCCCGATACAACGTCTGCAACGCCGGGGTGTCGACGCCGCCTTCGGTGAGTGCGGTGCCCAGGCCCAGCCAGCCCGGCAGCGTATGCCGTGACTGCGCCCAGGCGAACACCCAGGAAATCGCCCGGATCGAAGACTTGTCGAGCCTGGCCTTCGACGGCCGCGAACCGGGCCGCGAGCCGATGTTCAGCGCGCCGATCTCGGCGGTCGGCGTGGCCGCCTGGAAATAATCGAAGAACCCCTCGGTATTCTCGGTCAGGTCGCGATAGAAACGCTCGCCGCGGTCCGAGAGTTTCGCCGCCTTGTCGGAGAAATCGGCATCGGTAGCCCGGGTGCCACTGGCCTTGAGGGTGCCGGTCACCCCGAGCGTGAGTTCGTGTACCGCGGTTTCCGGGTTGCTGTACTTGGCGAAGATCATCTCGCCCTGTTCGGTGAACTTGATCTTCGAGCGGACGGTGCCCGGCGGCTGCGACAGGATCGCCTGATGGGTCGGCCCGCCGCCGCGGCCGACGGTGCCGCCGCGACCATGGAACAGCACGCAGTCCACGCCATGGCGCTCGCACAGGGCCACGGCCTCCTGCTGGGCGCGATACAACTGCCAGCGCGAGGTCATGATGCCGCCGTCCTTGCAGGAATCGGAGTAGCCGAGCATGACTTCCTGGCGCAGCATGCCGTCGTCCGCGCCGGCTTCGACGAAGGCCCGGTAGTGGCTGTTTTCCAGCAGCTTGTCCAGCACCGGCTCGATGTGTTCCAGATCGGCGACGGTTTCGAACAACGGCGCGATCGCCAGCGGCGGCGCGATCTCGCCGCCCGGCTCGTACACGCCGGTCACCCGCATCAGCCAGACCAGCGCCAGCACATCCGAGGCACTGTGCGTCATCGAAATCACATAGCTGCCAAAAGCGGCGTTGCCGAGGGTACGCGTGAACTCGCGCACCACGGCCAGGCTTTCCAGCGTGTCTTCGACATCCGAGGAGATGTCGAGTCGGCCGAGCGCCGGCGTATCGTCACGGGCCAGTTCGCGGTCGAGAATCGCGACCCGGCCCGCCTCGTCCAGCGACGCGTAGTTCGCCTCGATCTTCAACGCCGCCATCAGCTCCTGTACGCATTGCGTGTGCCGGGTCGATTCCTCGCGCAGGTCCAGACGCGCGAGATGAAAACCGAAGGTCTCGACCAGGCGCTGCCAATCCTTGATGCGATCGTGGGCGATCGCCTCGTCGCCGTGGCCGATCAGCGATTCACGCATGATGCGGATATCGTCGACCAGATCGGCCGCCGAGGCATAAGCCAGCGGCGGCCGCTCGCTGCGCTCGGCGCGCAGCCGCAGCTCGGTCTGGATCTGGTCGATCATCGCCGAGATCCGGCGGCGCATGAGATAGAGCTTGCGCCGATACGGCTCCGCGGCGTAGCGCTCCGGGCGCGTTCCGGTGTGCGCGGCGAGGCGTTGTTCGTCGTCCTCCAGCCCGGCCAGGAATGCGTCGCTCGGGCGACACCAGCGCGCCGAAAAGGCCAGCCGGCTCGACAGCTCATCGATACGGCGCAGATATTCCGACAGGATCTCGCGCGACTGCAGACGCAGCGCATAGCGGGTCTCGCGGGCGGTGACATACGGGTTGCCGTCGCGGTCGCCGCCGATCCAGGAACCGAACGCCAACACGGCCGGGGCATCGACGCGCTCGCCGTAGTTGTTCTCGATCGCCTTTTCCAGGTTGCGATAGATCTGCGGCACGCTCGAAAACAGCGACGCCCGGAAGTAGTACAGCCCGTTGCGGATTTCGTCCTCGACCGTGGGCCGCGAGCCGCGCAGTTCCTCGGTCTTCCAGAGCACCTGGATGTTCTGGCGGATGTGCTCCTCGATTTCGGCGCGCTCGAGCTCGTCGGGATTGCCGAAAGTCAGTTGCTGAAACCACTCGAAGATGCGCCGCAGCGCGTCCAGCACCGCGCGCGGCTTGGCCTCGGTCGGATGGGCGGTAAACACGGGGATGAACGACAGATTCGACAGCTGCGCCATGGCGTCGTCCAGCGTCACGCCGTGGCCGGCCATGTCGGCAAGGGTGCGATTGAACGAACCGAGCCAGCGCGGATCGCCGCCCGCGGCCAGGCGGCGGCGCGTGCGATGCGCGTGCAGTTCTTCCAGCAGGTTGGCCAGATTGAAATAGATCGCGAATGCGCGCGTGACCTCGGTCATGGTCTCGGCCGGCAGCGAATCGATCGTCAACATCAGCCGGGCCCGCTGTTCGGCGTCCTCGGTCTCGCGCAGGGCGATGAATCCCCGGCGCAGCGTTTCGACCGTGTCGAAGACCTCGGAACGCGCCTGCGACTGGAGCACGTCGCCCAGCAGCGAGCCGGCCCGGCGGACCTGGGCGCGCAGTTCGCGATCGGCCTCGGCGAGATCGGCGTCGCCGGCGGCGGGATGCTTTTCGTTGATCGATGGATTCATGCGTCTGGCTGACCTGTCTTCGTTTTGCCTGTCACCGGAGCATATCAGCGTTGGCGCGGCTTGCCCGCAGGACACCCGGCGCCGGACACTGATGTAGCATGAATGCGCCGGACGCGACCGGCGATGACCGACTCACGGCCCGAACCCGATGCCCGCCATGCCCGAGCCCATGAATTTCTGCCCGAACTGCGGCGCCCCGACGGTCTTTCGTGTACCCGAGGGCGACGACCGCAAGCGCAACATCTGTACCGCGACCGGGGAGATCTTCTACGACAACCCGCGCAACGTGGTGGGCACCATCGTCGAACGCGACGGGCGCATCCTGATGTGCCGGCGGGCGATCGAGCCGCGGCTGCATTTCTGGACGCTGCCGGCCGGCTTTCTCGAACTCGGCGAAACCAGCGCCGGCGGCGCCGCGCGCGAAACCCTCGAGGAAGCCGGCGTTCAGGTCGGTCAGCCGCGCCTGTTCAATCTGATCGATGTCACCCACATCGGCCAGATCCACATATTCTTCATCGCGGATATGATCGGCGACGACTACGCGCCCGGCCCGGAAAGCGCCGAGGTGCGCTTTCTCGCCGAGGACGAAATCGATTGGCCGCAGCTGGCATTCCCGACCATCCATCGCACGCTCCAGCGATACTTCGCGGATCGCAGGGCCGGCGAGTTCCGCATCCACGTCGAATCGCTGGGAGCCACGGACTGGCGCGCAATGGCGCTGGACCGGGAACCGCGCGATTAGGGTCTTGGGGCCGTTTACGACCCGCCCGCACGGGCGGCCGTCCGCAACGATCGACGCGGTCGCGG